>NZ_JBQKJP010000005.1:0-101913 GCF_052117205.1 Candidatus Agathobaculum pullicola
TTACAGACTCCTTTCAGAATGGTGTGTGGTAACTTCATTCTACCAGAGATCTGCAAACCATGTCTCTTTTTATCCTCTATTCAATTTGCGCAACTTATCTTACATTATCAAATTCCTGTGTGTTACTCAATTTGCCAGCGGATAGGGAGAGGGATTGCAACAAAAAAGTTTTCGAATATTAGAAAAGGGACGCTGAAAAAAACAGCGTCCCTTTCGTAAATGGCAGAGAAATTCATACAAATTGCTGGGATGTTGCGCGGAATGAAAAAGTAGACATCCAGCAGGCAACGGATCGGATCTGAAGAGGAGTACATTGAGCGATTCCTATTGCTGCTTCAATGTATTCACTTGAAGCAAGAACATGTCATGGAAGAGCAAATCTTCCTGATGCTCGGTGATATTATCAAATTGGCATCCATATCGCAAAGCGCCGGATTCCAGTGTCTGCACTCGCTGGACGGTACACGCGAAGGAATGGATCGGCCCGTCATGGTGCAGCTGAAGAGAGGAAACAAAGATTTTTTCTCCAGAAAGGTAGCGCGCCCGACTAATGAAACAAAGCCCGCTCAAGCTGATGTCAATCGTTCGGCAAGGGGCTGCTGCAGAAGAAGCCGGACCGGAGCCGCGCGAAACAACTGCTTCGACGGAGACAGGCTGACGGAAACTGCTGCGCCGTTCAGCGCAGGAAAAAGTGTGCCGTAACACAATTGTCCAGAATTCAGGCGTACAACGGCACACCTGACCATAGAGCAGGAGCACCTTATTCATTGAGATGGTTGTCTGCACATGCAGCTTTACAGGGGTATGATATACGATACCCTTTGGCGTTTCGCTGCCATCTCGAGCAGAAACGGTTAATTCATCCACCCGGGCATCATACTGGTCGATGGAGCCGGTGAATAAAAGCTTGTTATCCAATTGTAGTACTTCACATGCTGTGCCAAGATATTGTTGCATAGAATCTATATTTTCTTGATTTTCTTGCATGGGTCATGGTCCTTTCCAAACAAATAAAGTCAGCTCAGTGTAGGATTGCTATCATCGCCGCGCAAAATACGATAGAAATCCGCGAGTTCAAGCGGTTTGTAGAAATAGAAGCCCTGTATAAAGTCACATTCGGTTTGGCGGACAATTTGAAGATCCTCTTGGGTTTCCACGCCCTCTACACATACTTTCTTGCCAAAACGGTGGCAGGCATAAATGATGCTCATCATAAAATTCAGCTTTTCCGGAGAAGAGGTAAGCTCACACATCAGGGTGCGATCCAGTTTGATGAGGTCTGCGGGGTATTGCAGCAGCATGTGCAGGCTGGAGTAAGCCGTACCGAAGTCATCCAAAACAAAGGAGATACCAACTTTGTCGCATTGATCGATAAAATGCTCCAAGTAGTCCGGCATTTCGTCGAAATGTGTCTCCGTTAATTCAATCATCAGATTGCGACCGGGAATACCGTACAGAAGCATGGCATTGTGAATATAATCAAAAAACGAGGAGTCGAGTATTTGAAGGTAACTGACATTGAAGGAAATCTTTAAATGGGGTGCGCGAAGAATGATTTCCTGACAGGCCTGCATAATCTGTGTTATTACCCATTTTCCTACAGGAACAATCAAGCCAACCTGCTCAAGAATGGGAATGAATTTGGATGCGGGCACATCCTGACCGTGGTTGCTCCATCGAAGCAGAATTTCGCCTCCGTAAATCTTGCCGGTATCAGCTGTTACCTGAGGCTGCATAACGATATGAAAACCTTGAAAGCCGTGGTTTACACTATAATTAAGCGCCATGCTAATATCGGTTTGTTCCCGATATCCTTTTGAAATATAGGTGGAGAATTCGACAAAATCCGCAGAATGAGATTTTTTAGCATTCTGTGTGGCCAACAGGATGTTGTCGATAAGCTCCTGTGGAGAAGTACCATCCTGTGGAGCGTGCAATACACCAATGGCGCAGGGATACATAATATGAATACCATTACGTCGATAGATATCAAGAACGATTTGCCGAATGGTGTCGGAGAGCACACGCACATCATAGTCAAGCTGTGTCAATACCAGAAAGTGTACGCCATCTAACCGGAAAAATTGAAACTGCTCACCCAACTCCATTTCCATGCGGTTTGCGATTTCGCGAAGCATGGCATCACCGGTACTCCGACCCAGAGATAGGTTGATATCGGAAAAATTGCGCAGATTGAAGCAGAGAAGCAGGAGTTTCGCCTGTCGACGGCAAAGTGTTTCGAGGTCCTTAAGGGCACAGGACAGATTTAAAAGGCCGGTGACAGGATCGACTTCGGATTCGTTTTTCAAACTTATCATACTGCCGGAGAAAAACAACGGCGTGGTTTTCTGTTCGTCCCATGTGAGTATTCCACGGCAATGAATCCAGATGAGCTGTCCATTCTTATCAAAGATACGATAACGGATGCTGTGTGTGGTGTGTTTCTCGCGGAACATGGCTTGTGAGTCCTTGATATGAAGCTGGCGATCCGGTTCGTAGATACGCTGTTCCAAGAGTCCGACAAAATCATAGACGAGGTTGCTGTCAAAATTGAAAGTGTCCCTCAGATTGTCAGAAATGTAGTAAATATTGCGCTGCACATCGCCGCAATACAGGTAAAACGGCGCTTCCGGCATGGCAATCGAATGTAAAAAGGTTTCAGCGTCAAAGTAATAGTTTTGCAGGAACGCCTGAAACGCAGTGGATTTGGTGGATTCGATGTGCGGCTCGTGCGCCTGCTGGTTTTCGTAATAAGACAGTTTATCCCGATACATGCTGTCGTCGGCCAGTGACATGAGTTGGGAGAAGTCATCCTCAGATGAATCCGACCATGTGTGCCCGATGGACAACGCACAATTATCCTGCGCAACACGAGCGCGGAGTTGCTCCACTTGTTCTTCCAAGCCTTTTTGGGAGATGTCCTGACAGACGGCAAGAAATTCATCCCCGCCGATGCGGTATACATTCTTGGGGGAAAACAGCTCGGTTAAAATGTGAGAGGCTTGCATAATCAGGCGATCACCGTTATTATGGCCCAAGTTGTCATTGATGCGTTTTAGGCCGATCAAGTCACAGTAAATTAAGCCAAGCGTTTGACGCTTTTGATAACTCTCACTGCTGATATAGCGGTTGAGCGCATGCCGATTGAGCAACTGTGTCATGGAATCATGATAGCTAAGTTCCTCCAGATGCGTCATCAAATCCCGGCGCAGCAGAATAGAACCCATAAAGTGGGACAAGACTTTGATGGTGCCGGATATTTTGCGAACGTTCTGTACAGCTGGGTTATCCAGCCGCAACAGCGCAATGATTCGGCCTTTGGATAGTACGGGGGATAGGACAAGCGTATGGATGTTAGAAAAATCCGGTTGAGACGAAAACCGAGAAGGATTAGGTAAACGATCATCACTATCGCTGAAAGTTAACACCTCATTGCGGTATAGACTTTGGAGATGTTGAGGAGATTCCACTTGAAGGGAAAGATTGACGGGGTGTTCAGCGGCTGAGGGAGACCAGTGATAGGTGCTGAAGAATTCTCCGTTATCCATCCGTTCGTAAAGCAAAATGTTTGCACACCCGAGCTGTGAACCGATATACTGCAGCATTAGTTCTATCGATACAGAAGGATCGGATACGGAGTGTGTGGCCATTAGACATTTGTTGATAAAGAAGTCTGGATTCACTTCGGCATCGTTCGCTTTGCCACTGTTTTTGGGTTGGGGAACCGATTCGTCGGGAATGGCGAATTCAATGCGGTATTTTCGCCCCTCATGCTGGATGATATAATCCTTCAGATGAAAAGTTTTGTTAACCACAGGGTTGTAGTAATCCCACTCATAGAACTGATCGTCTATGAGTTGTGTATTGGTGCAGAACGGACAGGGCATGCGGAATTTTTGCAGAACAGAATAGCACTTTTGCCCTTTGTACTCCTCAGAATCGGAGATTTGAAACCATTCCCTGGCCTTGGCGTTCATATATATCAACTCATAGGTGTTCATATCTGCGACATAAACACCGGCATAGAAATTCTCTAAAAATTCCCAAGCAGCCTTCACGTTGCATTCTCCTTTCAGGAAAATTTTGTACCTATTAATATTATATATCATACAGAGGAAAAATTAAAGTATAATTAAAAGGAACAGGGGAGAGTGCAAAAAAGAAGCCCGCGAGGGATTCTTTTTTTGTGTGGGTTTACGGAGTGATAATTTCCGATGTCATACCGTCGCAGTCTTGCTTAGGCGCGCTGATAACAAATTGGAAGGTGGAAGTTCCGTCTTCGTTAACGGTTTCACTAAGGAGCAGACGGATGGGATCGAGCTTGCTGAAATAATCGTTTTCGCCCAAGAAAGGATAAGAGATTCTCTTATCAGCACCGCTCTGTCCATGCGGTGAAATTTCAATCATACTGCCGGCGGGAATTTTTTGACATGTAATAGACAGCGATTTTGAATTTGCCTTGCTGATATAGCACCAGCCTTCGCCCAGCGGATAGGCATCATCTGTATTCCCGGGAGGATAGGCTGCCTTGCTGCCATTACTCTTGCGAACATAGAGTGCGTTATCGAAGGTGACGGTGATGGTGCCGCTGTACAGGTGGGGATCCGCAGCGGAAGACATAGGAGGCGTAAGAATGGTTTCGATACGGGGACCAAACGCATCCACACGCGTAATGTTCTGCACAGACCGGAATACGGGATCGCCGCCCTGTTTGTTTTGAGCCGCAACAATGAAAACATAGGTATT
Organism: Candidatus Agathobaculum pullicola; assembly: GCF_052117205.1. Lineage (NCBI taxonomy): Bacteria > Bacillati > Bacillota > Clostridia > Eubacteriales > Butyricicoccaceae > Agathobaculum > Candidatus Agathobaculum pullicola. The sequence goes on from NZ_JBQKJP010000005.1 coordinate 4,747, forward strand.
GTTGTATTCCAGTTTCTCGGAATCCAAGAAGTTCTGGAAGGGTACCCATTCAGTGCCTGCTGAGACATTTAGATTTTGACCAGATTGTGAATTCAGGTAACCAGCTCCACCACCTGTTAAGGTTGTCCATACCTGCCTCTTCAAGGTGGAATCAGCATTCAGGTCAAACGTGTTATCCTTCATAGCATCAAGAATCTTGACGGGCTTACCATTTACCATTATCGTGTCCTCGAAAATAGAGGGATGACCGTCACGGTTTGCATTATAAAGCACCCAGTAGCTGTCAATCAGAATGGTGCCCGGTGTGGCTGAGGAAACCTGATATTGGACATCATTGGTATTCTGCGCATTTGCCTGAAGGTTTGGTGATACCACATCCGTCGTAGAGAACTTATAGCATATTACGCTGGATGGCAAGGCGTAGGAGCCCTTCAGCACAAAATAGATATAATAATTGGAGTTCGCGTTCAGGTTTTCAATCTGAATGGTGGCCGTGCCGGCACCGGAGTATGACACCTTACCAGTGCGGTATCCGGCATCTGTGGTGAACTGGGAAGGCGCCATAATCTGGCTGGCGTTTGGACTGGTAATGCCCATGTCGCGTGGATCGGACGGGAGAACATTTGGTGCATCTGTGTCGTTAAGTTTACCCAGATTCAGGATACCGGAGCTTTGGGGAGGTTTGAGGTACCAAGGCTGCCCGTATTCGGTATCGATGATTGTGTTACCTTTCTTCGGCGGCAGATTGGTTTCCGGCGCCACAACATAATAAACGTCGCCTGCGCGGTCAAGCTGATAGCTCACAGTGGTGAGCGAATCGCCCGGCGAAATGCGCGGATAGGCTTGGTTGAAATTCGGCGCGCTCTGATTGGAACGGACGATTTCAATGCTGAAATCCGAGGGGTTACCGATCGAGGATACGGTTCTATCGGTGATTACGCGCTGCTGCCAGATGGATTCGGTCACATCACCTTGTATCAGATTGCGCAGATTGCTTGGCGAACCGGCAACACAGAACAGATATAGGTTGACTGTTGCATCCCATTTAGCCGGTTCGGTAATTTCATTGATGGATTTTAACTCAACTGCGTAGTCGTAGCCGGCTGTCAGGCTCTGTAAGGTGGGATACTGCTCAGGCTCTGTCAAGACTTCAATATCCTTGTTATAACTTCTGCCGGACCATTTTTCAGCCGGCGGATTGACAATAGAGATTGGGCCGTTTTTGTTGACCTGTTGCCATACGCCAGAATCGTCCTCCGTATGCAATCGACGGTATATATTGAAAGAGATCGTGGTATCCGATGCAATAATCAGGTCGTATCGGGTGTTGGCTGACGCATTAGCGGTACTGTTGGCATAGGGGATCATGGAGAACGTGGTATCCACAGAAACGGATGGGCTTCCTTGCGGAGTAATAGTGACGATCTCCAGTTCATTAAAGTCCACCTGTGCGTCCATGATGCGGAATTCATCAGACTTGGTATTCCGGCCCATATTGTTGTTGGAAGAGTCGGTAATAAAGTTGAGAACAAACTGATACCGTGTGCCGCTGAGCAGCGGGAGCGCAATATTATGGAAGGTGACTTCTGTCTGACCGTTTTCATTGAGGGAAACCGTCATATTCTCCTTGCCGGAGGGAGAGCCAAGATCCAATGGAACCTTTTTATCCGGGTCGGTGATATCCAGATTATTGAGAGTGAACATTCCGTCGATGATCGACGACCATGTAACCGTTTCGCCATCCTTGCTGCCGGCAACATCAAACGTCTCCCTGTCGGATTCGTACATTTCCACCAGTGACAACTTGGTTTGCGTGCTGTAGATATCCTCGCTGAACACGAGCGTAATGTCGGTATCCGCAAGCGGAATCCCTTCGTCGTTGGCTTGGGAGAAACGTAGCTCTATCAATTCCGGCGGGGTGGTATCCAGTGTCTTGGCATTTTCCAAAACCTTAATGTCAGACAGGTTACCGGAGTTATCTTCAGCGACAAAATAGATGTCGTAAGCGGTTTCTGCCTCCAGACCGGTCATATTAAACGATGAGGCAGTATTTGCCTTGGCAGTGAAGGAACCGCTCTTGAGTGCGTACATGCCGCCCTTGATTTGTAGCTTATGGTCAAGCTCTCTGGCAGCGTCGTCATCCAATGCGGCATTTTCTACCGGATAATCCACACCGTGCTTAACGATTGCCCAGTAGACCTTGCCGTCCTCGTTGATGGCGGCTTCACCGGTCAGTGCGGTTTTGTCGATCTTGGAGATGCGTGGATAGTTGTTGAGGAACTCCGGCGGAGTGCGGTCAGCGGTGGTGATCGAAACCTTCTTCACAGTCGAGTCGTTGACGTTATCGGTCAGGAAGAAGAAGGCATCATATTCCGTCAGCTCAGCAAGCGCGTTCTTGGCGGTTTCGATGATGTCACCCATGCGGATGCTATCCTCTTCGCTGCGGATCATCTTGCGGCTGCCGGAATCGATTGCACCGCTCAGCGAGCCGTCCTTGAAATCGTTTGCGGTGGGGGCAGGCATGCCCTTTTTATAGATTGCCCAATAAAGGGTGCAGGTCTTGGTGGTTGCCACATCAAAGTCAACATAAGTATCCTCGATGGTGGTTGCCTTTGGATATCCGGAGGCAAAATCGGGCTTGCTGTTGTCCGGCGTGGTGAAGTAGACGCTCTTGACGATGCTCTGGTCGCCGCGGCTGTCTACCAATACAGCGGACAGGACATAGGAAGTGTCAATTTTCAAGCCGTTAATTGCCTGAGAAAGCACTTCGTTTGCGTCCTTCACAGCGAGATTGCCGTTTTTGACAATGTTTGCGCCGTAGGAGGGCGGCTTGATAAGGTCGCTGGCAGCCATCGCACCGTCACCGCTCAGACGAACCGCCCAGTAAAGGGTACCGGGCTTGTTGGTCATGAATGAGGTCTCAGCCTGTGTCGGCGCAACGTCATCCATGCGCGGATAGCCGCTCAAAATGCGGGGGAAATCAGACATCTGATCGGCCAGCGTGCTGTCCATCGTCATGCCGTTGATGTCAGCGGTGATGCCGGGACGGATATTGATGTCATCCGGCAGCATTTCCACCTTGCAGCCCGGTGCATTGACGTTCAGGGTGCTGATATCGCCCTTACCGGTTACATTTGTTCCGGTATCCAGATTCAACTCTTCAACTACCGCGCCTTGCGCAATCGTTACGGTGGAGTCTACCGCATTTTCATCGACGGTCATCTTTTCCACGGTGCCGCTGCCGACGTTGATTTCGGATTCCGGAGATACAGTGACAACCTCGTGGATATTGCCGGCCAAATCGAGACGTGTGCCGGGTTCACCGTCTACCTCAATATACAGGAAGCCGTGCCGCCCTGTGGATTTGCCTTCCAGATAGGTAGGAGTACGGACATACACCTTATCAATATCGGTGTTGCCGACCGAACGGATGGTGACATACTGGTTGGACGGGCTGTCGACGATCATCTCTGGGGCAGTGCAGTTTTTCAAGATGATACTACAGTCGCCCTTGTTGCTTTCGCCGGCGCCGCTGGCGATGATTTTACCGTATACGGTGACGTTATTGAGCGTGACATATCCCAGTCCGACGCCCCCTGTAATATACAGGTCGCCGGTAACGGTCATATTTTCAAGCGTAACGCCCGAGGTGGAGACCATCAGGTTGCCCGCAACGCTGGTTGAGTAGGTGCCGGGATTCTGAATGGGAGTGCCGATAACGCGAACCAGCATAATGGCGACCTCACCGCGAGTGATGTTGTCGAGAGGACGGAATGTTCCGCTGGGATCGCCGCGCAGAATACCTTCGTCCGCAGCAGCTTTGATGTAGCCACGGCTCCAGCTGCTGGCCAGACGGCTGTCCGTAAATGACAGATTCTCGCCGGAAACGGGCTGCAGCATCAGGTTGCGGCACAGCATGGTGGCCGCTTCCTCACGCGTCAGTGTCGCATTGGGAGAAGCGGTCGATTTGGAGGTGCCTTGAAAATATCCGGCGGTATAGGCCGTGCTGATATCGTCATAATACCAGTCGCGGGTTACCACATCGCGGAACGGCTGAGCACCGGTCTTGGTATAGCCGAAGGTGCGATTGAGCAGGGTAACAAATTCCGCGCGGGTAATGGAGCGATCCGGCTCCAGATTACCGTACTGGTCGCCGCGCATAATGTTCCACGCGACCAGTCGGTCCAGATAGTAGTTGGACTCCGCCGCTTGCGCAGTGGGGGTAAAAACAGGTAAAAAGCCTAGCAGCATGCACAGGCAGAGCAGCAACGCGCATACGCGTTTCCGAAGAGGGAAAATAGTTTTTCTAAAGTGCATCATAATCTTTTACAACACCTTTTCTTTTTGGATTCGCGATCGGCCTACGCAGTGTGATGGTGTAGGTCATATTCAAAAATGCTTTCCTGAATCATGGCCTCCTCCTGAGGGAGAAGATCAATGAACTGACAGGAATACAGATTCTTTTCTTTGGACAGAACCCGAAGCACTTCAAGACGAACAATTAGAGGGGGATTGGTGCAAGGAAGCGCAATTTCAAACTTTGCACCGGTCTGAAGTGGGGTAACGCAATACAGAGCGATGCCGCCGCAGCTGATATCCTTGCTGATAATCGGAAGGCGGGTACTATGGCCTTTCAGCGGATAGAGATAGGTGCGGAATGCCATGGGGATGCGCAACTGTCTGCGCAGATGAGAATCGATTCTCTCTTCTGCAACAAAATCCAGAACGTCGCCGCGGATTTGCTGAATCCTGCCGCGCCAAGCCATAAATTCAGTGGAATTCACGCTCAGTACGTTAAAGGATGAGAGCGCTTGTAAATCGCAGTTCGGGGCATAAATCAATCGGAATGATTTGATCTGCCCTTGCTGTCCGAGTAGAACAGCGCTGGCAAGCGTTTGGTGGTTATCATCCAGAAAAACGAATTTTTCCGTTTCTGCTACTCTTCGGTTCATGTTTCAGACGCCTCCTTGTCAGATACCGCAGTGTCCGCGGAAACCGGAACGCGCGGTTTTTGCGGGTTGTTAGGGTCAAAATGCAGGAAATATACATACACATCCACGATGAACCGATATAATGATTCCGGGATTTCCTGACCGAGCTGCAATTGGGAAAGCATCGTGGCCAGCGAGGTGTCCTCATAAATAGGAACACCGTTTTCCGCAGCAACCTCAACGATCTTTTCGGCAAGATAGCCCATACCGGAGGCGACCACAACGGGAGCCGGTGAGCCGTTTTCGTATTGCAGGGCTACCGCCTTGCGACTGCCATCATATTGCGACATTGATGCTGTCCTTCCTTTCAAATATTTTGGGGAATACCTCGGAAATAGCAAGCGGCTGCCTCATGGGGGAGGCGCGCATGGCCGCCGCCTTCAGGCCGTCCTGTTCGGCCATTGCCGCCATTTTTCGCTCAAACAGCTCAGTGAATTTCTCCAAATGCGGTGGGCAATGCAGCGAAGCGTCCACAGTGCCGTCATGATAGGTAAGCACCAGATCGAACATGCCCAACTCTTGTATATCAAACTTGAGCAGCATGCGCATGGATTTCTCCTGCGAGAACGAGTCGGTTTCGTTTTCTGCGTTTGGATCGACCCACAATTCGGAGAACATCATTCTACCGTTCATCTCTACCGGAAGCATGGCGTGCGCCAGCGGCATATAGACGCTCTGATTGACCAGAATGGAATCAATGAGCGCTTGGAAGGTTTGCCGAAGTTCCGCGCTGACATCGCTGCGCAGAGCGGCGGCAGACATCTGTGAGAGATGGTCGGCAATCGGATTATTGGTATTGTTAATGGAGGCCGCGCTCTCTTGCAGCAGACGAATCAACTGCGTGCTGTCCATCTGGCCGAAGTGCTCCTTCATGGAGGAATAGCCGAGCAGCTGATAAAAGGATTGCAGCATGGATTGCGGATTTCCGTTTTCGTAACGGGCGATATCGAGAATCAGCAGGCTCAGCAGGCTGCGGGCGATACCGCGGTCGTGCATCTGTGAAACGTAGTCCGAAAGGAAGGGGAGAATGGTGCCCTGCATCAGTTGCAGTACACCGCCTCGGTCGCCCTGCGCAAGCAGCTGCCGCAACTGGGCAGCGTGTCCCTCCAGCGTGCTGCTGAAGCGGCTGGGCATAAACCATGTCATTTGCCGAATCGTGCGCTCCAAATTACGTTCGATATGCGAGGTGGATGAAAAATCGTTAAACCGCTTGAGAAACTGCAGTATATCGTTTTGCAGACCGGCAGATGGGTTGCGCTGCAAAACATCCCGTAGTGCATCAAACAGCTTGCCGCTGAAGCGGGCGCCGGAGGTCATCTGGTTTTGCAGCAGGGCAAGCAGTTCGTCCGGCCCAACGCTGAGCATCTGCATGAATTGGGAAAGCTCTTGCGCAATGCCTTGGGAAAGGCCGGAGAGCACCAGAGTACCCGAATGGGCGATCAGAAAACGCGCAGCGGTTTCGGTGATCGAGCCGGAGGAGCGCAGCGCCTGCAGAAATGTTTGAAAATAGGAGTCGTAGCGGCGTCCGACATCCATATTGGCCGTGTCCTGACGGTCAGACCGGGCATCCGCACGCCCAACGCGCGTTGGGTCGGGAATGTTTTGAATTTGTGTGTCGTTGGGCGTGATTGGCGATCGGTATGTATTGCCTTCCTGACCCGGAACAGGATTGGTCACGCTTGCAATATTTGGCATAGTAAGGCTCCGTTTCCATAGAAATTTCTGTAATGTTTTGTGTGCTGTCTTAATTCCTGCCGTATTTGGTCGAATTTAAAATAAACACGGTTATTTAAAAATTCAGAAAGGCGGCGTTTATTTTATGGAAAATAACAGCGATAGCGTTCTGGAAATGTACTTGTATGAAACAAATACACTGCTGGAACAGCTTGATAATATTATGTTGTCAGCCGAGCAGGCAGACACGCTTTCAGAAGACGACGTAAACGAAATCTTCCGAATCATGCACACCCTGAAGGGGTCTGCGGCAATGATGGAATTTGAACCTCTGATGACAATTGCGCATCGGATTGAGGATCTGTTCTATCTGATTCGTGAAAATACGATGGAGGTTGTTCCGGAACAGGATCGACCGCAGCTGTTTGACCTGCTGTTTAAGTCGATTGATTACTTCCGAAATGAAGTAAGCAAGATCGAGAACGGTGAACCTCTTTCTAACAATATCGACAATTTCCTAAATGCAATTAATATGTTCATCAACAAAATTAACGGAGAGGCTGCCGAAGCGCAGGGGCAGGCGCAGACACAGTCTGCGCAGGCAGCTCCTGCGGCGAAGACCAGCGGTGCAGATGCTAACCATCGGTATTCGTTGCGCGTATTTCTGGATGCAGGCTGTGGAATGGAAAATCTGCGTGCCTTTATGGCGGTCAATGATGTCAAGGATCAGTGTATACATGAGTTTACCTATGAGCCGGAAGGACTGGAAAATGATTCGTCATTGTCCGAATCCATTTCCGAGAACGGATTTGTGATGCACTTTAGCTCGGACGATGACCGCAAGCAGGCCATTCAGGTGGTTGGCGGACTGGGTTTTGTCAAGACCTATCAGGAAATCGACGAGGAACCGCCAGAAGAGACTGCGGCACAGGCGGAAGCGGTAAGTGAGCCGAGCAAGGTCGCGGAGTCTGCGGAAAAGGAACCCGCTCCGGCGGTGAAAAGGAAAGCAGAGTCGGCCGAGACTGCCAAAACAGATGTAAGCGGCACACAGAATCCGGCCCACCATCAGATTAAGCAGAGTCTTATCAGCGTCAACCTGTCCAAGCTGGATCAGCTTATGGCTGTAGTAGGAGAAATTGTTATCACTGAGGCCATGGTAACTGCGTCGCCTGACCTAAAGGGGATGGATGCGGCTAAGCTGGATAACTTTAATAAGTCTGCCCGTCAGCTGCGCAAGCTGACCGACGAATTGCAGGACATCTCCATGTCGCTGCGCATGGTTCCGGTATCCGGTACGTTCCAGAAAATGCGTCGCATTGTCCGTGATATGGGCCAGAAATTGGGTCGCCGGGCAAACCTGACGATTATTGGCGAAGATACGGAAATCGATAAGACGATTGTGGATGCGATTAGCGACCCCATCATGCACATTGTGAGAAATTCCATGGATCACGGCATTGAGCCTGATGAGGAGACGCGTATTGCAGCAGGAAAAAATCCGGAGGGAGAAATTATCCTGTCCGCGCAGAATACGGGCAGTGAGGTGATCATCCGAATTGAGGATGACGGCGCGGGCGTGGACAGCGATGCGGTTTTGCGTAAGGCCATTAAGCAGGGACTTGCCAGCCCGGATGTCGATTACAGCCAGCGTGAGATCTTGAACTTCCTGATGATGCCGGGATTTTCGACCAATACGGAGGTTACTGAGTTCTCAGGTCGCGGCGTTGGTATGGACGTGGTGAAAAAGAACATCGAGTCGGTCGCGGGTACTGTGTTGATGACCAGCGAGTTTGGTAAAGGCACATGCACGACGCTTAAAATCCCGCTGACCACGGCAATTATGGACGGCATGGAGGTTGCGGTTGGTGATTCGATCTTTACCATTCCGTTGCAGACTATTCGTCAGTCCTTCAATGCGTCCGAGTCGGATATCATCCATGATGCAATGCAGGGCGAAATGATCGGCAAGATGGATAATTTCTATCCGGTCGTGCGGCTGCATGAACTATACGGATTGGAGCCGAGGGCAAGAAAAACAGACGATGGAATCTTTGTGTGGGTGGAAACCAGTGAAAGTTCCTACTGCCTGTTTGTCGATGAACTGCTTGGTGAGCAGCAGGTGGTCATCAAGCCTTTGCCGACCTATCTAAACAGCTTTGGCATTAAAGAAGCGGGTATTGTCGGCTGCACCATTCTGGGAGACGGCAATATCAGCCTGATTCTGGATGTTGCCAGCCTGCTTACATCAAATGCCGGTTTCGCGGGATTCTGATCGGCAAACATGCACCGGAGAAGGAGTGAGTCAAACATGTCTGATGAAAATATGCTGTTTGCTACGGAAGATGAGCAGATGGCTGCACTGAATAAAAAAGAGTTAAACGAAGTTGTGACTAAAAAATATCTGACCTTTCAGACCGATAACCTGATGTTTGGCATCGAAGCGGAAAGTGTCATTGAAATTATCACCAATTACCCCGTTACGAAAATTCCGATGGTGCCGGATTATGTACGTGGAATTATCAACCTGCGTGGACAGACAATCCCGCTTATCGATATGCGCTTGCGCCTCAGCCTTATGCCGATTGACACAGATTGCATCATTGTTTTAAATGTAAATGATATGCAGATAGGTATTTTGGTGGATACGGTCAATCAAATCATTGATATACCGGTGGAAACCATTTTGCCGATGCCGGCGCATAATGCGCAGAAATATGTTTCGGGCATGTGTGCAATGCCGGATGGATCAGGTACCATGCTGGTTCTGGATTGTCCGCTGCTGCTGCAAAGCTGAAAACGGTTTTGCAAAATACATGCAAAAGGGGTGTTGAGATATGATGCAGTTATCTGATTCGGATTTCCAACGAATGGTTCGCTTTATGCAGGACAATTACGGGATTAACCTGAAGCAGAAACGATTGCTCATCAACAGCCGACTGTCCGCTTCCTTGCAGGCGCAGGGCTATACCAGTTTCAAAGATTTTGTAAACGATCTGCTCAATAAAAAAGATAAAGAGCAGGTTGATTTTGTGATTAACAAGCTGACGACAAACTATACTTACTTTATGCGCGAGAGGGATCACTACGATTTCTTTATGAAGGTGATTCTGCCGGACATTACCAAGCGCAACGCGGGCAAAAAGATGCTTTCTATTTGGAGTGCCGGCTGTTCGACGGGCGAAGAGCCGTATAATATATCCATGTGTCTCAAGGAGTACTTTGGTACGCATGCTGCGGCATGGGATACGCGTGTATTGGCCACCGATATCTCACAGCGGGCCTTAGCGAAAGCACGGGATCCTGCTTATGAACTCCCGGCTGATATCCCGTCCGAATGGCGCAGGAAGTACTTTGTCAGGCGACAAGACGGCAGTGGGCTTTATACCGTGACACCGGAGATCCGCAAGAACGTCATTTTCCGGACCTTCAACTTGATGGATCCAATCCGGTTCAAACTGAAATTTGATGTGATTTTCTGCCGGAATGTTATGATATATTTTGATCAGCCGACCAAGGATGCGTTGATACAGCGGTTTTATGATGCAAGTAATCCGGGCGGATATCTGCTGATTGGCCATTCGGAGAATATCAGTAAGGACAGCCCGTATCGCATTTTGCGCCCGGCGACGTTCCAAAAGGCTTGAAAGGATGGGGACAATGGGATTTGACACGAAGAAAATTCGTGTAATGATTGTGGATGATTCGATGCTTGCACGCCGTATCATCCAGAATGGATTGGCGAAGTATCCCAATATTGAAGTGGTGGGGGAAGCATTCAACGCAATGGATGCTCGCAAAAAACTCCCCACACTCAATCCGGATGTCATGACGTTGGATGTAGAAATGCCGGGGATGAACGGTATTGATTTTGTCAAGGATATTTTGCCGATTCATCCAATTCCGATTATTTTGGTTTCATCTTTGAATCTGCGTGTTTTTGACGCAATGGCAGTTGGTGCGGTGGATTTTGTGCGAAAGCCGGACGGCGCCGAAGGAAATGATCGGTTTATTGAGGCCTTGGCCAATAAAATTGTTGTCGCTTCGTGTGCGCGGGTGCGTCGTCCGCCGTTGCGGCCGGCAGTTTCCACAAACCGGATAACGTCGCTGCCGCTTAAAATGGGTGCGGCACCTACCGATGTGATCATCGGTCTGGGTGCGTCAACCGGCGGAACAGAGGCAACACTGGAGGTGTTGCGTCGTTTGCCTGCCAATATTCCGGGCATGGTGATAGTGCAGCATATGCCGCCTGGATTTACCCAGATGTATGCGGAAAGACTGGATCGCATCTGCCGGATGAAAGTCAAGGAAGCGGAGCACGGGGATGAAATTGTGCGCGGTCGGGTGTTGATTGCGCCGGGAGACAAGCAAATGCGCGTAGTGCGCAGCGGCAATCGATATACGGTTTCCTGCCTGCCAGGGGAAAAAGTCAGCGGGCATTGTCCATCGGTGGACGCGTTGTTTCTTTCGATGGCGCAGAATGTTCAATGCCACATGGTAGGTATTATTATGACGGGCATGGGAAGCGATGGTGCCAAGGGGCTGCTGGAAATGCGCAAGCAGGGCGCCTATACGATAGGACAGGATAAGGACTCCTGCGTGGTTTACGGCATGCCGATGGTTGCCCATAATATTGGTGCGGTAATGCAGCAGGCGTCATGCGAAAATATTGCCGGTCTGCTGGTAAGGCATTTAAGCAACTCACATCTCTGAAATAGTCGCTCAAAATAAATTAAATAAGCGTTAAACAAAAATATGGTTTAACGCTTATTTTTTTTTATTTCTTTCCGATAAAATAGATATCTGTAGCAACAAAAGCTATGTGGTAGTATTGAGGAACAGAGGAGTTGACCGATGATGATGGTTTCAAAAACAGGAGGAATGACCCCTCTCCAGAGACCACACATGCAAATGGAAAGTGTGGAGGGGCAATACCGCTCTTCCGGACAATATGACAGTGTGGAATTGAAAGCCACACACTATTCTCAGGAACAGCGTTTTTCTCTGGAATTGTCCAGCCGCCTCGCGCAAGAGGTGCGGACACAGCAATCCGAAGAGGTGTCGCAGGTTCGGCAACAGGTCTTAAATGGTGAATATCAAATCAACATTGACAGTCTGGCAGCGCAGATTATGCTGTTGGGAGGTGCGTACTGATGACGGGCAGCTTTCAGGATATGTTAAAGCTGATTCGTGACCTTACACGCACACTGAAGGATTTGACGGATACACAGAAGGCCGTTGCAGCCGCTGTACGCACGGATGACCTGGAAAAACTGGGCGAGTGCATGAAGAAGGAGCAGGCGCTGTCGCTGGCGTTGCGAAATGCGGACCAGCGCAGAATTAAGCTCCAGACGGAGTTGGGGCTGGAAAACATTCGGCTGGCGGAGTTGCCCGAGCATGTGCCGGATGAGGCACTGCGTCAGGAGATCAAGGCTGCCGGAGAGATGCTGAATACGCAGTATAGCGTGTTGCAAGGCGCTGCCGAAGTGGCACGTTCTGCTTTGGAATGTAGCCTGCATGAAGTGGAAGGTATGATGACGAATCTGGGATTTGATCCGGTGCAGACGAGGGAGCATACAGCTTCTGTCAGCGGTGCGCACACGGATTTCCATGCTTGACTAAAGAGGAGGTACCGCCGATATGGCGACTTTTGGTGAGTTTACAGTAGCGCGTCTTGGTATGATTGCCAGCCAGATGGCACTCAATGTAACCGGACAAAATATTTCCAATATCAATACGCCGGGATATACCCGTCAGCAGCTCGATCAATATAGTTTTATCACAAATAGTTCGGGCCTGTATCATTCCAGCAGTTCAGCTTCGGTTGGCTCAGGCGTAATGCTCGCAGGCGTGTCGCAGCTGCGCGACCCGTATCTGGATATTCGTTTCCGCAAGGAAATGTCGAGTGTCGGATCAACCGATGCCACGCTCAACGTGCTCGATCAGGTGCAAAGCGTTATCAACAATGTCAATAAAGAGGGCATTGTGACACAGCTGCAGGATTTGTTCAGCCGTATCAGTGAACTGGGCAGCCATGTGGGTGAACAGGAATTTGAAACACTGATGCGTGAATCCGCACAGGATATATGCACGCTGCTCAATGCCAGCGCGTCCAAGCTGCAGCAGGTTTATGATAACATTCTGCAGCAGTACAATGAGAATGTTCAAGATGCCAATAACGTGCTGACAAAGATTCAGGAACTCAACGAGCAGATCCGTATCGCCGACATCAACGGAGATTCTGCACTTGAGTTGCGGGATCAGCGCAACACGCTGATCGACACGCTCTCTGAGTACATGAAGATTGATGTCACCTATGGCAAGGAAGATGTCGGCGCGGGCGTTGAAGTGGAAAAGCTGACCATCAAGCTGGTGGATAACACGACTGGCAAGCCGGGACAAATGCTGATTGACGGCATCAACCGCGCGGATATCAGTCTGGTCGATGGCGATCCGGATATGTTCCTGAATATCAGTGAGCTGCATGATCCGGATGGAATTCAGACCTCTAACACCTCCTCTCGCTTTACGCTCAGTGGCTTGTACTTTGACAAAGCGTTGGCAGCGAACTATCAGGAAACAATTACGGTCAATTATACTGATGCGGCAGGAAATAAAAATTCTGTTGATCTGATGTTTAATGTAATCGCGCCGACCGATCCGAATGATCAGAATGCGGTGGAGGCAGCCAGAGCAGCAACGATTCAGAATCTACAGACGGCTTTAGAACAGAATGCGACACTGAAGGATCGCTTTACAGTAATTCCGACAAATACGGGTGTCAGTCTGGTGTCTCAGCAGCAGGGTGCGGATGCACTCAATATCACGAGCATGGAGTTGCCGGCTGGTTCGCAAATTTCCTTCACCAGTCAGAAGGCTACCGCAGCGGTGCTCAGCAATGAAGGTGCGATTACAGACGGCATGGGATATGGCGCGCTTGAGTCAACCCGTCAGATGTTGGTTGGATCAGGTGAATTCAGCACGGATGCCGCCTATAGAAGCATTCGCGGTATTCCGTATTATATGCGGTCGCTGGATATGCTGGCTAATAAATTCGCTACCGAGATGAACCGTGTCAATACCACGAACGCGAACGGAGAGTCGCTTGCTGACTTGGGTGTCGAGGGGGCAGGAAACCTATTCGTTGCGGATGGAGATGATCCGGATAACCCCACAAAGTTGATTACAGCATCCAACATCTCGCTATCGGATAAGTGGCAGACTGGCGAGACAACGATTGTGCCTTCTACTAAGCCTGACGCGGTCAGCTCGGAAAACGATAATATCAACCGATTCCAGAATATTTTGAACGAAGCGCACAATTATCAGGCAACTGATATTGTACGGCAAGATGATACGCCGTTTACCAGCGGTAAGTTAGAGCAAACGGGGGCAGCAGGCCAAAACCTGCAGGCGCAAATTACGTATATTGACAGCATGAACCAGAAGCATACTGTCACGGTCAATTTTGCATCCGGTGCGGATGCGGATGCAACGCTGGCAAATCTGCAGACTGCGATTGGAGGCAATCCGAATTTGACGCAGTTTGCTACTGTAACCGTCAACGATGGGGCGATCACAATGACGGCCAATGACGGTGATATTGAAAACGGTGTCTTGTGCAGTTTGGTTACCGATATTCAGATTACCGATGATCAGGGTGCTGCGACGGATGCTTTCAAAATGGGTGCCGGTAGAATTGGCGGAGCGGTGGCCTCTTCGAATATCTATCAGGGTAATCTGGAGAGCTGCTATTCCAATATGGAAGGTGTTCTGGGTTCTCATATCAACACGACTTCGACGATTTATGAAACCTACGCAACGGCAGCGGATGAGATTAACACCAGTCGCGACAGTGTGTCGGGTGTGGACCTGAATGATGAGGGTATCAACCTTCTGCAATATCAAAAATCATTCGCAGCTGCTTGCCGATTGATGACTGCGCTGGATGAAGCGATGGATAAGGTTATCAACGGTATGGGTATTGTTGGACGCTAACAGAAAGGAGTAGTGAGAATTAATATGATACGTGTTACTACAAACGGTACATTGCGTACTTACCGTGGCCATTTGGCCAGAGCGACGCTTAATCAGTTTCAATCGATGAACACTGTACTGACACAACGGCGCTTTTCGTCTTATGCGGAGTCGCCGTCTTTGGCAACACAGTCCTTCCGCCTGCATTCGGCCTATGCCCGTAACACTGCGCAGAAGAGCATGAGCGAGGAAATGATTAGCAAATTCGAGGCGGCAGGCAGCAGTTTGCAGAAACTACAGGATCAGTATCGGGATGCACTGGATGCGGCCGAGCAAGGACAGGACGACAGCAAGGCAGGCGCGCGTGTGCAATTAGGTGAAACGCTTAAGGGCATTGCAGAAGGCATGGTACAAACGCTTAATGCGCAGTATGGTGAGAAGTTTGTCTTCGCGGGTGCAGATGGTGATAATGCCCCGTTTGAACTTAAGGACGGTAAGTTATTATTCCGTGGCTTGGATGTAAACGATCCAGCCAATGAAGCGGCTTTTGAAGAAATGGCCAATGAGGTTGCATATGTAGACATTGGTCTTGGTATGCAGTTGGATGAAAATGAGCAAGTGGTGCCGTCGACGGCATTTAATTCCGCCATTTCCGGCGTTGGCCTGCTTGGATATGGAAAGGATGAAAATGGTGTCCAAAATAATATGATTGGCATCATTTCTGAACTCGGCGAAATTTACACTCGTGCGAATCCTGAGACGGGCGAATTAAGTGCGGAGGATGAGGAACGTGCGTCGGCTTTGTTTGACAAGATGCAGGATTCTAACTCGGAATTTCGCGCTAATTGGACGAAGCTGGATACGCAGGCACAGTTTCTTAAATCCAATGATACGCGCTTGACCTCGACTGGCGATACACTACAAACGCAATTTGAGGGCTTGGATCGAGTGGATCTGGCCGATGCGCTGACTACGTTTGCATATGCTCAGTATAGCTATAATGCGGCACTTCGTGTGGGAAATGATATCTTGTCGCAATCCTTTATTGATTATATGAGCTAACAGAATTCGGCAGAAATAAAAGGGAAAGAGTGATGGGTGAATGGAGCGATTAATAGAAATTAAAACGGTTCCGATAGAACTGGAGATGAAAGTTAATCATGCAAGGTTGGATTATAAGCGGGCAACGGTTGATTTGGAGATTTCAAGAAATCAGGGAGGCTTGCAGATCCGAAGCAAGCCGATCAAAGTGAATATTGATACTTTTGAGGCGCGTAATTCGGTTTCACCGACTGCGATGCGGAGCATCGAACAGGCTGCACAGCGCGGCCAACAAGCGGTTTATGACACCACTGCAACCTATGTTCGTCGGGGTGATTTACTGTTGGAAGCAAAGATCGGAGAACAGCTGATTTCTCAGTTTGCGATGGAATCGCAACAGGTCAATACAGATTTTGCGATGAAGTGGCTTCCTACTACCGGGCCGGATATTTCTTGGGATGGCGGGGAGCTTAATATTCGGTACGAGATGGATAAGCTCAATTTTGATTGGCGAATGGATAATGGAAATGTTGAATTCATTCCGGGCAATATTGAGTTTACCGTTACCCAACAGCCTGATGTCATCATCAAATATATTGGCGGGCCGGTTTATGTTCCACCGTCTTCGGATCCGGAATATGAGCCGTTAGACGAACGGGCTTGATAAGGAGCGATATATGAAAATACAAACCAAATATTTTGGTGAGTTGAATATTGATGACAGCACAACGCTTCGCTTTCCGGATGGCCTGTTTGGGTTTGAACAGGAAAAGGAATTTGTCCTCCTCTCTTTTTCAGAAGAGGAGGACTTCCTGCTATGCTTACAAAGTGTAAAAACGCCATTTTTGGCATTTACACTGCTCAATCCTTTTATGGTAATGCCAGAATATCGCCCTACATTGCCGCAGGAGGAACTGCAGCGATTGGGTGTCGATAAAAGCGAAGATTTGTGCTATTATGTGTTGTGCAGAGTGGAAAATCCGGTTTCCGAGAGCACGGTCAACCTGCGTTGTCCGGTGGTGTTGAACGACCAGACACGGCAAGCGCGGCAGGTAATTCTGGACGAATATGAGATGCGGTGCCTACTTTCATCACTGGGAAAGAAGGATGATGGAGCATGCTGATCTTGCAGCGAAAAGAAGGCCAGTCGCTTACGATTGGGGATCGGATTGTTGTCACGGTTCAGGAAATAGGACAAGGGCGTGTGCGCTTGTCGGTGGATGCGCCGCGCGACATTGCGGTCCTTCGGACAGAGTTGGTGGAAGCACAGCGGGAGAATCGATCAGCTGCGCAGGAGAAGGAATCCCCGATGCAGTTACTGAAAATGCTTCGCAAGGAAAACGAAAAATAATGTTGCCATTCCTACATGCACAGAAAAAATCCTGCGTCATTTGGCGCCCCCTGACAGGGGTAACTTTGCAGGTGTTCGAGTCCCCGGCAGATATTGCTTCGGCAGTATCTGCCGGGGACTTCTTTTTGTCTCACGCACCCTTGGTGGTGGACTGAACTTCCGGCTGGGTGAGTTCCACATAACCAATGTCATTGTAGTGGATCTCCACTGTCTGCTGAGCGTGCTTGCTCCACTTCACGTCCTTTTCGTGGACCACGATCTTTTGGATGAACAGCCGCAGCAGCTCCGGCATCAGCTCCTGGATGTCTGTGTACCGCTTTGCCAGGGAGATAAAGTGGTTTGTGCCGGACACCTGCTCCCGCAGCCTCTGGATGGCAGTTTCCTTTTCCGGGATGGCCCTGTTCAGCACTTCCATCTCCTGGGTGTAGCTGCCGGAGAGTGTCTGGAACTGTTCTGCTGTGATCCGCCCCAGGACGCTGTCCTCATAGAGCCGCTTAAAGATGCTGTCCAGCTCTCTGCTCCGCTTCTTCATAGCGGCCAGTTCCCGTTCCAGCCCACGCATCTCTTTTCGGATTTCTGCGGATTGCCTGCTGCCGATGTATGCGGCAAACTCCTGGGTGTGCTCCCTGGCCATTGCTGTCACCCGCCGCAGATCCTCCAGGACCACATCATCCAGTACACACTCCCGAATATAGTGGGCGGTGCAGAGGGTGCCGTCCTTCTTGTAAGTCCGGCAGGTGAAGTGGTTGTAGGACCGGCTCATGGTATGGGCGCGGTGGAGCACCATGGTGCTCCCGCAGTCGGCGCACACCACCAGCCCGGAGTACTTGTTCTGCTCGTCCATCTTGGTAGGTCGCCGTTTGTGCTGGCGTACCCGCTGGACGATATCCCAGACTTCCCGGCTCACCAGGGCGGGGTGGGTGTTTTCCAGCACCATGCATTCCTCCCTGGGATGTTCCACTTTCCGCTTGTCCTTGTAGGAACGGGTGCTGTACCGGAGGTTGATGGTGTTGCCCAGGTAGATCTCATTCTCCAGCATATTGGCAATCGTACTGTCAGACCACCCATAGGGATCATTCAAATTCAGGCTGCTATGGGCAACGCCAAAGGTTTTGTAAGCGTAGGTCGTGGGACACAGTACCTGCTCCCGCTTTAGCAGCCGGGCGATCTGGCTGGGTCCCTGCCCGGCGGCGCACAGGGCGAAGATGCGGCGAAGCACGGCGGCGGCCTCCTCGTCCACCACCAGCTTCTTGCGGTCCTGCTCGTCCTTGCGGTAGCCGTAGGGCGCTCTGGTGCCCAGCCGCTCCCCGCGTTCCGCCTTGGCCCGCTGCACCGCTCGGATCTTCCGGCTGGTGTCCCGGATGAACCACTCGTTAAATAGGTTCTTGAAGGGCATCAGCTCCGTGCTCTCAATCTGGTTGGTGTCCACATTGTCGTTGATGGCGATGTAGCGGACGCCAAACATGGGGAACCGCTCCTCGATGTACAGCCCCGTGTGGAGCTGGTTGCGTCCCAGCCGGGACAGGTCTTTGGTGATGATGGTGCGGATCTTCCCGTTTTCCATATCCGTCATCATCTGCTGGAAGCCGGGGCGGTTGAAGCTGCCTCCGGAATAGCCGTCATCCACATAAAAGCGGGGGTTGGGGAAGCGGTGCTCCCGTGCGTACCGCTCCAGGATATTCCGTTGGTTCTGGATGCTGTTGGACTCTCCGTCCGCCCCGTCATCCTGGCTGAGACGGCAGTACAGGGCGGTGATCTCATTCTGGTTTGACTGTTTCATACAGCCCTCCTTTTTTCTCGTCAAACCGTTTTAGCGCATCGCGCCTACACAATACCCCAAAGCCTTGGGAATGTCCAGCCCTTTAGGCGCACAGCTTTCCCTGCTGCGCATCCAGGTCGATGAGGGCTTTCAGCTTGTCCTCCGGGGTGGCGCTGCCTTGCTGCGGGAACACAGACACCACACGGATAAGCCGCCCATGGGAGCGCTGAAGGCGTTCCGCTTTTACCTGTTGAACATCATCTTTCGCTTCTTCTGACATTTTCGTTTCCTCCATCTCTGGTCGGGAAGGTTCGGCAACTTTGCCAAACCTTGCTGGGCAGCGCTTTTGGTGATTTCATCAAAAGCGGTCTCCCGGCTCTGTGGTATATTCCGCTCCTCCCGCGGATCGCCTTTGACACTATTGTCAAAGGCGATTTTCTGCTCCTGTGACATAAAAGTGACGCTCCTGACGATTCGGCTGAAAGCGCCCAGTTTCTCTCTGGGGCCATACCTATCCCCCCTCTGGGCCTGCGAGGCCACACGAGGCCTCCTGTGGCCTTACAGAGGCTATTGCTGGGTGGAGAGAAGGAAGCACTCCTCACAGAGCTTGTCCGCCAGAAACTCCAGCTGCGCGATCTGCTCCGGGGCGAGTTCTCTGGCCCTTGGGCAGCGGGCGATCTGCCGGATGTTGGAGTAGATATGGTTTACGGCGGGATGCGCGTCCAGCTTCTGCCTGGGCATTCGGGTGCGGATTGTTGCCCCCTGGATTAGCTTGCGGAAATAAGTTGTGGCCGGCAGTCTGGTGATGGCCAGATAGCGGCACAGCCGCTGGTACTGCTCCTCCGTCATGCGGACGGACAGAGAACAGCTGTTGTCCCGCATAGGTGGACGTGGCCTGCGTTTATGCCGCATAGGGGTACCCCAGCTTTCTCACCTGCCGGAATTGTTCCACCACCTGGGCCAGCCGCTGGAC
This sequence comes from Candidatus Agathobaculum pullicola, assembly GCF_052117205.1. NCBI lineage: Bacteria > Bacillati > Bacillota > Clostridia > Eubacteriales > Butyricicoccaceae > Agathobaculum > Candidatus Agathobaculum pullicola. The sequence goes on from NZ_JBQKJP010000005.1 coordinate 24,510, forward strand.
GGAAAAGCCCAACTGCTGGGCGGTGCCGCAGCCGCTGTTGAATGCCCTGGCCACGGCGTTGATATCCCGGCCAGCCTCATCCGCAAAGGCGATGGCCGCTTTCGTCTCTTTCTCCCGGTAGAGCATGGGGCGGTTTTGCTCCAGCTCTCTCATCAGCCAGGCGTTGGCGGACAGTCCGGCAGCCCTGCTTTTCTCTTTCAGCAGGTCGTATTCCTCCTGGCTCATCCGGATGCAGGTGCGGTGTGTTTGTGTGTTCATGCTGCTCCTCCTCTCGGGAGACGGCTCCAGGGCCATCCCCGGTTCTCGCACCCATCCTAACAGATAATGCGGACAGTCTGTGTCCGCATTAAAAAAGAAAAATGGGTGTCTCATGATGCACCCTGCCTTGGATTTCTTGACCTCCAGGGTGCTAACATGGACACCCTTGTACGGATTATAATGTACCCAATAATTTAGACAGTTTATTGAAAAAACGACACCCTGATGCAGGTGAAAATCGGGTCCGGCAAAGTTGCCGAACCCGATTTTCAGCACAATGAATTGCCGCCGGAATTGCCAAATGTTCAAATGAGATCGGGTTTGACAATTTTGTCAAACCCGATCTTGCGTGGAAAATCTTCCGAAAACTTTTCGGCAACCTTGCCGGAAAGTTCCGTCCGCAGGCGGCATTGGGGACAGGGGTTTCCCCTGCAAGCGCGTTTTGACATCAAAACGCTATGCTTGCGACAATAAGAGACGAACCAAGTATGGGGTAGTTTCAATGCCAAGATAGATTTAAGCCAAGAATTGAAATCCAACCTGTACGGAAGTTCTTCCCGAGGCTACAATAAGGGAGAAATCGGCCTGACGACGCATGAACAGTTTGCTGGACACTGTTCTCATAGCGGACATGGAGGACATCGACAGGTGTAGGTATAATCATCGTGCTCATCTACTAGAACAGTGTCTTTGCTCAATCTTGAGCCGGATGGGCTTACCCACCCCCAGAGGCCGATAGAGCAGTTCTTCTTCTCCAAGATGCTCCGCCCCACTGGTATCGATTATAATACGGGATTCCATGGCGGAATCCACCGCAAACGAGATTCGACTGGGAACATAGAGTTTGATAAACCCAGTGATTACCGCCGGGTCAGGGCACTTCGTAGCCAGGATCAGGTGTATCCCTGCAGTATGGCCCTGCTGGGCGATTTGACAGATGACTTCTTCCGTCTCGTTGGCCGCAGTATTCATCAGACCGGCCAGTTCCTCAAGAACCACCAGGATGGCGGGTATCGTTGCGGTATCAGCCAGAGCGTTATACGCCTGAATGTCTTTCACGCCAGCTATGGAAAAGAGTCGACGGCGTTGCTCCAGTTCCATCACAGCCTTCTGCAAGGCATAAACCGCCTCTCGTGTATCTGTGATAGTTGGAAGAAGCAGATGGGGATCACCGGCATGCCGAAGTAACTTTCCGCCGGGAGAAGGAATCAGGAGCATTCGGATCTCCTGGTCGCCGTCCTGATGGAGCAGCGACCGTAGTAAGGAGTCGATATATTCCCCTATCCCTGTGCTGGTTCGCCCGGCAACGAGCAGGTGGCGGAGCTTTCCCAGATCCCCCTCGACCGCATGGCCGCTCTGGTCTAAACCCAGGGGTAGAGGCAGCGCCACAGAGGAATGGTGCGTCATCTCCTTTTGAGTGGATCGGTTTTTCATTACGGCCAGAAGCAGCAAGCCCAGCTTGGTTTCCTCCAGATCCTCCCGGAGCAACACCTCAAAGTTCAGGTCCCCTACGTCCAATTCCAAACCGATTGCCCCGATTGTCCACTCCAATGTCTCCAGGTTATGCGCTGTGGATGCCCAGAGACACAGCAGGGAGCGCCCGATCCCGCGCCCCTCTTTCTGCCGCAGTTCGCTCAGATCCTGCCTCAGCCAATCCGGCACTTCCTTTGCCGGTATCTCTGTGGCCTGCCAGCACCAGACCTGGTCAGCCTGAAGAAAGGGTGTGAAATCCTCCTTCGTCAGAAAATGTGTAGAAAAATAGGGAGGTTCTGCCCACAGCCATTCCAACCGTCCGACCAATTCCTCTTTCGTCAGCATTTCGCGCTCCATGTCCATCCCACCTTTCTTCTGTGAATACAAACTGTACCTGAATCAGCATACACCACCGGCTGTACTTTTTTTGGTACAGCCCCTGTGCTATAATGGGCACATACACAGGAAAGGAGGCGATTCTTTGTCGGCACATTTGCTTCCCATCCGGCTCTATCAGCTCTTGGAGGAGCACAGCGACCATGCCCATCTCCTCTCTATGGGGGAGCTGCGCCGCCTGCTCCGGCTGGAGTACGGCCTGACCTGTGACCGACGGACGGTCTACCGGGGGTTGGAGGCCCTGCGCCAGGCGGGCTTTGACATCTCGGAGTTCCAGGACGGCGGGGCAGGCTACTACCTGCTCTCCCGGCGGCTGGAACCCTCGGAGGTTCGGCTGCTGCTGGACTGCGCCGCTGCCTTTCCCGGGATGGGTGAGCGCCAGTATCAAGATTTGAAAGAGAAGCTGCTCCGGGGATTGAGTTGCTTCCAGCGCGCCGCCTGCCGTCCCCTCTCTCTGCCTACAGTCTACCGGGGGATAAACCGGGAGGTGCTGCTGGCGGTAGAAGTACTGGAGGAGGCTATCGCTGCCGGGCGGCAGGTATCCTTTCAGTATATGGAGTATGGGATGGACAAAAAGCTCCACCCCCGCCGGGAGCGGCCCTACCAGGTACATCCATACGGCTTGTGCTTTGCCAACGGGAATTACTATCTCATCTGCCGTTACCCTGGGTACGATACTCTGAGCCACTACCGGGTGGACCGCATTCAAAATCCAATCCTGACACAGGAGCCCCGGGAACCGCTGCCCCAAGGTCTGGATCTATCCCGCTATGTGCGGGAGCGAGTCTATCAGATCTCCGGAAAAAGCATTCAGGCTGTCCTGCGCTGTGAGAACAGCCTGCTCAGCGACATTTTAGACCGCTTTGGTCTGGACACCATGCTCCACGATAACGGGGATGGCACCTTTGACGCCGTGGTCACCGCCGAGCCGGAAGGGCTGAAATTCTGGGCGGTGCAGTACCTGGAACGCTGTGAGATCCGAACGCCCCAGCGGCTGCGGCAGGAGCTGGCCCAGACGCTGCGGGAGGGCTGGGAGCTCTACCGTGCGCCCCTAACTCTTTGTGATCATCAAACGAAGGAGGAAACACAAGATGAATGTGGAAGCGAAGCTGGCGGCCATTTTTCCTATGCTGACGGAGAGCGATTTGCCCATCGAGGAGCTGGACATCGAAGTGGCGTCGCGCAATTCCCTGCGGCGCAGCGGGGTCCATACGGTAGCTCAGCTGCTGCAGCTGACCCATACGGAACTGGTGGGCCTCTTTCCCAACCGGAACCTGCCCTTTTACAGCGAGATCATCTACAAACTGACCTGCCTGGCACAGCCGCCGAACACCGCAAAAACAGATGATACCTGCACAGTAGAAAACCTGCTGGACGATTTTGGGGAGGGATGCAAGATGAAAACATTCAATATCTTTCAGGTGGCTGGGATCTGGAAATCCGAGGAGATTCACACCCGTGTGATCGCGGAACTGCTCAACCCCAGCAGCCGCTTTCATGCCATGGGTACCACTTTTCTGGAAAAGTTTCTGGATATGCTGGGGCTGGACGAAGATTTGTCCAAAGCAAAAGAGATGGCAAAGGCCCAGGATACTAAGGACGAAAATATGATCAAGGTAAAAACAGAAGTGCCCACTGATAACGTCCGGCGCATCGACATGGTCATTTCCACGCCAAATTACTACCTGCCCTTTGAGGTCAAGATCTGGGCCGGGGATCAGAAAAATCAACTCTATGACTACTACTGCTATGCCTGCGAAGAAGCACGGAAATTGGGGAAAAAAGTGCCCTATATCTACTATCTGACCCCTAACGGACACAATCCAAGTGATTGGAGCCTGGGCAGTGCCGACGATAAACTGCCGGTCTGTACCTTATCTTTCCGAAAGGATATCCTTCCCTGGCTGGAGGAGTGTATCAAGAACACTGATGCACAGTCTCATATAGATCTCGTGGAAATCATGAAGCAGCTGCGGGACAATATCCGAGGCGAACACCACAATATGAGCTTTTCTCACTGGGGCCCGGAAGACATTCTGGATGATATTTACCAAGCCCTCGCTGAGCATTACGACCTGACATGGACGGAATGCACAGACCAATACATGACCTTTACACTCCATAAAAAGGGCGATTTGGAGTTTGCCCTTCGAATCCAAAAAGAGGGAGAAAATTCTGTCAGTTTACACCTACTCTATGGCATCACGCAAGAGGGGAAGCCCAATTATGCGCTGACTGTTCCTCACATCCGTGAGAATCCTCAAGAATATGAGGTTCTCTTATCAAACACATTTGCCAACCGAGAAAATGTGTTTGATAGTACAGTGGCAAGCAAGTGGGATCGCATGAAGGTCATCCATTGTAAAAAGCAAGATGGAACCTGCATTGAAAAAATTGAAGAGGTATTTTCCTGGCTGAAAGATGGCATCAGAGAAAAATGAAAGAGATGATGATAATGGTACATAAAATCACGGTCTCCTATCCCTCCCTGGAAGCCAACGGACTGGACTCCATCACAGAAAGTATGGGCGGCGGTCAGTTCATTGCCCTTGCCGGACGCCCCGGTACAGGGAAAACACATCTTGCTATCCTGATTGCCCAAGATATGGCCAGGAAAAAGCCCGGTGGAAGCGTTGTCGTTTTCTCTTTGGAGTTATCAAAAGAGATGCTGGAACGACGGTTTCCTGATCTGGACGATCAAGTCCAGATCATTGATGAGATTCCTATGACCATCGATAAGATCTATGAGGCCTGTTCCGGAATCTGCGGCCTCAGGCTGATCGTCGTGGACTATCTTCATCTTATGGCAGGAGAATCCCGTTTGCATAATACCCAATCACTGAAAAAGCTGGCTGAAACGCTGAATGTTTCTGTGATTTGTGTAAGCCAGATAACCCGTTTGGTAGATGAGCGTCCCGACCATCGACCCGTACCGGATGATCTCTTTTGGAGAGAAGGAAAACCATGGTCTTTTTCCGAGGAATCTGTGGATCAGATCCTGCTGGTTTACCAACCCCAGCCAACGGGATCGCAGTTGAAAGACACATGGGTCGATCTCTATCAGAAATAAGCCCAGTTATTAGTATGTTTTTTGTGACTATGATGGATATAATGAAATCATAAAATAAATTTTCCGAAACTACTATGCGTACCAAAGTACATACATCCATAATATGCAATAGACCTGCATTGTTACAGTAAGTTTGAATTGCAGACTCCCCCCCTTGACCATATGTTTGCCCACAGACAACGAAAACCGGCCCACCAGGGATAGCATTCCCTGATGGGTCGGTCGTTTCGTCTCAACTGGTTCGGCTCCAGCGTTTTCTGGCCTGGGAGGTGTCATGGTGCGCTCTGGCTGGTCGGTAGTTGCATCCTCTTGCACCTCAGCCTTTGCGATGCCTTGGTCAATTTTTACCGCTGCTTTTCCCATATCTCATCAGTGATATGAGAGTAGCTGTTTAGAATGGTGGACAGTGTTTTGATGTCTGTCCAATGAGCCAGGACATAAATTGCAGAAAGAGACAGACCACATTCTAGTGTGAAACCCCGGTCATCTTAAAGTTAGAAAATGCGGTTATCTACAAGATGTACAGATATATCCAATTGATGCGCAAAATCGGTTTTTTTGTTGTCCTTTTGCGGAGGTGCCTTTATGACGCAGGATTTTTTTAATTTTAATGATGCGGATGCTCATTAACAATAACGCAAGCACGCATCATCTGAATGGATAACTCTTTCGCATATCGTGCTGCATATACGCTCATGTAAGCGGCTCGTTTAGATTTTTCGAGTACCACATATTTTGATGGAAGATTGGTCAGTGCAAGCGCTTTCATATCAACAATGCAGCGCTGACATTGGCATTGCAGCATATTGGTGATATAATGTGATGAAGCATTTTCGACCAGCTCCTGCAGGACGTTGGTATATTCAACGTCTTGCTCTCCGGCAGGGGTGTAAATCTCCTGAGACGGTGTTTGAGGTTGGGGTATCTTTATACCAGTCAAATCAGGCTCTGTAGGCTCGGCGGAAAGTGCTGTTTCCTCTGGTTGTGGTACTTCGGATGCTGCCTGTTCTGCTTCCTGTTCTGTGGCTGGTTCAGCGATGTCTTCTGGCTCCGGAGCCCGCGTTTCTACCGTTTCCGATTCGGGGATCTCTGCCGCGGCTTGCGGCTCTTGCGGCTCGTCTGCGTGATCCGCTTCGGCTGGCTGTGAGGGATGTTCCACTTCACTCAAAGCCTGCAACAGTCCTGATTTGATGTCATCTGAAAGCTGCTGCTCCTTTTCTCGTACAGTCTGTACGATCGGAACAACAGGCTGTGGCATGGGAGCAGGAGGTGTCTGAGGTTGCGGCTGTTCTGTTGTGGGTGTTTCCGAAGCAAAAACTGGCGCTGCCGATTCAGGTGCGGATTCGGAGGGGGATTTTGGTGCCGTTTTTGAGGGCTTTTTGGTTTTAGCTGTGCTGGAATGAGCTTTTTCTTTAGGGGTTTCCGCTGTCTCTGTTTGTGATTCGGCAAGTGTAGCCGAGACGGACGGCTGTTCGTGTTCGGCTGAAGTGGTATCATTAGGGGTTGCAATCAGGTTGAGCACGCGTGCGGTTTTGTTACTACGTTTTGAAGCCATTTTTCAACTTTCCTTCCATAGTTTAGGATTTTTCAGCGAGGATTTCGTCTACAAGGGCAACAAAATCCATAGCGGGCTTGCAAGTGGGGGAATAGGAAACGATGCTCTCTCCATGCGCAGGTGCTTCTGCCACCATAACGCTTTGACGGATTTTCGCCTCAAAAACTTTTGTGTCAAGCTGCTGGGCGATTTGTTGGGAAAGCTCCAGAACATCGCGGTTCAGGTTCAGACGAGCGTTGAATTTATTGAGCAGGATACCGATGACCTTAAGGCTGGGATTGTAATATTGCCGGACGGTTTCAATGGTTTCCTTGATTTGCGTTACACCCAATAAACTGAGAATTTCAGGTGCCATCGGAATGATGAGTTTGTCTGAAGCAACATAGGCGTTCACAGTTAAAAGATTGAGGGCAGGAGGGGTATCGATGATAATATAGTCATATCGGTCGGAAACCATAGATAACTCTGTTTTGAGCATGTATTCGCGCCCAGGTTTGTTACATTCCATCTCCACACCGGAGAGCAGAATATTAGACACGAGAAGGTCTCCATAGGTTATGGGGCAAACTGCTTCGTCGATGGGAAGCTGTTTCTTAAACACTTCGTACATAGTATGTACGTTTTCAATGTCTACTCCAAGGCTGAAACCAAGATTGCCCTGCGGGTCGAGGTCAACGCCAAGAACCTTATATCCGCGGTCGGAAAGTGAGGCGATGAGCGCCGCCGCCGTGGTTGTTTTTCCGACACCACCTTTTTGATTAGTAATGGCAATGATTTCCGCCATAGAAGACACTTCCTTATCTGAAAAAAATCTTAATATTCTCTTATCTTTAGTATACTACATGTCGAAATAAAAACATAGAATAAAAATTTTTTTATTGTATATTTTCTTTTTCGCCAATTTTCGTTGGCGGATAACAGTTACTTGGAAGGAGAGATTGATATGGCAGTCAGCAATGTAAGCAGCAGCAGTTCCTCCAGCATTTATGGAAACCGTAATGTACTCAGCGGTCTTGTAAGCGGCATGGATACCGAATCCATGATCGAAAACATGGTCATGGGTATCAAAAACAAAATTGATACACAGAAACAGAATCAGCAAATTCTTCTGTGGCAGCAGGAGGCCTATCGCAGCATCAGCGATCAGCTCGTGCAGATTTCCAACAAGTATACTTCGTACACCTCGTCGACCAACTTAATGAGCTCGGCATTTTTTGAGCCTAGCATCATCACATCTCTGGGTAAAAATGCGGATATGATTTCCGCCTCCGGCAGCACGAACAGTGATATTCAGATCAGTAAGGTGGAAAATCTGGCGAAAACCGAGACGATCAGCTTTTCCGGCCTCAATGGTGGTAAGAATCAGGACAGCATCAGAGGCTCAAAAAATGTTGACCTTACGGGAGATGTGCAGGTCAGCAACTTTGCAGGTCAGCAGATGTCGTTTGAGTATGGTAATAAAACATTTACCATTACATTTGATGGCGACCGCGAATATACCGATCTGAACGATGTAGCAGATGAAATTAACAAGCAGCTGGGTAATGCCTCCATTACGATGTCGGATGGTTCCAGCGTCAAGATGAATTCTAAAATTAAAGCATCGGTTTCGGCGGATAATAAACTGGAGCTCAGCTTTGTTGATGGCGCCAAAGAAACCAACACGCTGGAACTCAAGGGTTATTCTTCCAAGTCTGTATTGGAAGCGTTGCATTTAAGCGGAGGCAGCAAGCTAACAGGGGATAAGGTGCTGTCTTCCAGCCAAGCGGTAGATAATGCCAAGGATTTGACAACGACCAAATCCGCAGGCGAAGTACTGGCTGGCGCGACCATGAACTTTACTTATAATGGCACAACCGTGGCCATTAAGATGCCGGAAGAGGGTACAGATGAGTACAATGCCATCTTCGGGGAAAAGGTCACAAACGCAGGCGAGCAGATGCAGCAGTATCTGCAAACCCAATTGGATCAGGCGTTTGGATATAACCGTATCACGGTTAAGGGTGGCTCTGGCAACAGCTTTAAGCCGGAATTTGTAGTAAATTCAAGCAGTGATACCCTTTCCATCAACTCTGGTACGCTGAACGTCGTTGGCGAAGGCGGTATTTTCGGTATCGACCGCGGCGCTTCCAACCGTGTTAATACCAGCAAAACAATTGGCGATTTGTTGGGAAATCCGGATGGTCAAACAACTATTGATAAGTTAACTTCGACGGGCAAAAAAGATGAAAACGGTAATGAAATGTATGCTCTGGTGATTAACGGTGTGACCATCGGCGATGAATATACGGTGGATACCACGCTGGAAACCATCATGAACGATATCAATAAGAATGAGAAGGCGGGCGTTAAGGTCAGTTATTCGGCCACTTCCAATCAGTTCGTGTTTACCTCCACGCATGGCGGTGCCGGCGGTAAAATTGAGATCAATAATGATAATAATGACAATCTGGCAGCAAAACTGTTTGGTTCGGTAACTTATGACAAGGATCCGAGTAACGGTACGTTGACTGGTTTCACGGTCGTTCGAGAAGGCGAAACGACGAAGTTTAACGCAGACGGAGAAGTTACACTGGTGAACGGAACTTCCCCCTCTGACACAAATAAGTCTTCGGCGAATATCATTAAGGGTCAGGATGCCAAGATGGTCGCTTACATCAACGGTGTCGAAACAACCTTGACCAGCGGCACAAACACCTTCAATATTGACGGCTTCAAGGTTACCGCAAACGGTACATTTACGGCGGAAAATGAGGGCGAACGCGTTACATTTGATAAAAAGGTAGATGCAGATAAGATTGTTGATGCAGTCAAGAGCTTTGTAGAGGACTACAACAAGGTTCTTGCGGAAATCAATACACAATACTCCACGCAGCCTGATCACAAGAAAGATTATTTGCCTCTGACAGATGATCAGAAGGCAGACATGACTGAGAAGCAGATCGAGGAGTATGAGGCCAAGGCAAAGGAAGGTTTGCTGTTCGGCGACAACGACCTGGGTGGCTTATCCAACGGCTTGCGCTTTATTTTCTCCAATCTGGATTTGGATGAAATTGGAATCGGCGTGTCCACCAGTTATTCGGATAAGGGCAAGATTACACTGGATGAGACAAAGCTGCGCTCTGCGCTGGCCAGTGATCCGGAAGCAGTGGCAGAGGCGTTTGCGGCACCGTTGGAGCAGAAGAAGGTCACGAATAAAGATGGTTCCACTTCATGGGTGGATGACACTTCTTCGGGCGGTGCGATGTCGCGTCTGAAAATACAGCTCGATAAATATGCGGCAACAACCGGCGCCACCAAGGGTATCTTGATCGAAAAAGCCGGCTCCCAGTATTCGCCGCTGGCGTTGCTGCAGAACACGCTACAGGACAAGATCAACAGCTACGATGATGTGATTGACTCCCTGACCGATCAGCTGAATGATAAAATCGATTTTTACACCTCTAAATTCAGCAAATTGGAAACATTGATCGCACAGATGAATTCGCAGAGCTCTTATTTGATGAGTTTGGGCGGCGGCAGCTATTGACACAGGGTGTAAAATAGAAAGGACGGGGTAATCCGGCTATGGATATACATGGCTACCAACAATACAAAGCACAGTCAATCAATACGATGACTCCCGGTGAGCTGCTGATGCTGCTGTACGATGAATTGATTAAGCGTTTGACCCGTGCAGAAATCGCGTTGAAAAACCAAAATTATGAGGTTTTTGATGAATCAATTATCCGCTGCCGGGAAATCATAAGGTATCTGGATGACACGCTTGATATGCAGTATCCGATTAGTCATGACCTGCACCGTCTGTACGATTTCTTTTCTTACGAGTTAAGTCGCGTACAGACGGGACGGAACGAAAAGGTTCTGGCCGAGATAAAGCCCCGATTGACCGACCTGCGGGATACATTCCGGCAGGCACAGAAAGCGGGCAGTGTATGAATGAGCAGTGGATGAAGCTGCTGGTACAACTCAGAAAGCGTTATTCGGCTCTGACAGAGGCGCTTGACTTAACCATGCAGATGGGAGAGGCGTTGGATAGAAATGACCGCACCTCTTTCGGCATGCTGTTGGCAATGCGTCAGGAGCCTGTGCTCCGTATGCAGGAACTGGATGGCAATATCCGGCGTATCGTGGAAATCGATGCGCCGGATATTGAAGCGCGTTGGCGCGCTTTGATCGATGGAGACAGCCCACAGAACGCAGATGAGCAGATGGTAGTAAATCAAATGCAGCAAAACAAGCGTGTAATTGATCGTTTGATACCGATCGATAGCAGAATCAATCAGGTGCTTGCTGAAAGAAAGTCATAGCGTGAGAAAAAAGAGCTGGACAAAACGAATAGGATTGTGTATGATGGCAGTTGCTTTTATCGGCGGAGCCGAACTAGCGGCCTGCTATTGGCTTGACCCGCCGGTTTTCCATAAGATCGTAGATCCGGTCATAGAGAAAGCCGGTGATTTATGGCGCTTTGGGAACGAACAGGTGCGAGTGACTGTTGAGGGTGTGAAAGAACGCATCGCAGAACGCAGTGCGCTGCGGCAAGAACAGATCGAGTCCCAGCGGGCGGGGGAACCAGCCATACCAGACGGCGGCGTGCTGATAGAAGATCCGACAATTACGGAACTGGTGGTTCGTAATGGACAGGAGATTCTGACAGGCGGTTCGGTTTCAATTGCCTATTTTGCACAGAGCGATCCGGCCTGGAAGGATCAGCCTTACGGATCGGACCGTGTCGGTCCATATGGTTGCGGGCCAACTGCTATGGCAATGGCGGTAAAAAGTCTGACCGGGGTGAACACTGATCCAAGTCAAATGGCCAGTTGGTGCAGCAAAAACGGGTATTGGGCTGCTGGAAGTGGGTCGTACCACAGCATTGTTCGAGGTGTATCCGATGCCTTTGGGCTTGAGTGCTCCTCTTTAGGCTCCATGACATCGGAAGAATTGCGAACGCAACTTTCCGGCGGCCGCATTGCGATTGCATTGATGAGTGCCGGACACTTTACCAGTGGAGGACATTTTATTCTGCTACGGGGCGTCACGTTGGATGGCAATATTCTTGTTGCCGATCCAAACAGTAGGGCACGCAGTTTACAAGAGTGGGATGCAGACATTATTTTAAATGAATTGAGTTCCAGCAAAACGGCAGGCGCACCGCTTTGGCTTTTATCGAAACAGACAGATTAGCGGTACCGGACCGCTCACATAGGAGGTTTACTGTGCCCCAGATTGAAATGCAGCATGTAACCAAATATTTTACCAATGAGCAAAGGCGTTTTGCGGCAATAGATGATATTTCTCTCTCGATTGACCGCGGAGAATTCGTTTTCCTCATTGGCAGCAGCGGCGCAGGAAAAACCACATTGCTTCGTTTGCTTGCCAATCAGATTGTGGCAGATGAAGGAAAAATCTGGCTAAATGATGTGGAACTGACGCGGCTACGCGGCTGGAGACGTCCGGCATATCGGAGAAACATCGGTCAGGTTTGGCAGGATGCAAGCCTGATTCGGAAAAAGACTGTGCAGCAAAATCTGGAGTTGGTTCAGCGGGCGCTTGGCGTCAAGTCAAAGGTGATTCCGGAGAATACCAGAAAAGCATTGTCACTTGTCGGTATGCGTTCCATGGAGGATCGCTATCCGTTTGAGTTGTCAGGCGGTCAGGTGAAAATGGTGGAGCTGGCACGCGCGATTATCTGTAATCCTCCGATTCTGATTGTTGATGAAATCACCGCGAACCTCGATTACGATACGGGATGGGATATTATGAGCATCCTAAATGAGATCAACCGCTGCGGAACCACTGTAATCATGGCAACGCATGCAAAGGACTTTGTCAATATCATGTGCCGCAGGGTTGTTACATTAGTTGCCGGGAGGGTTGCCGGCGACGTTGAAAAGGGCAAATACGGCGAGTTAAAAGCAACGAACCGATTTGAATAAATAATGTTTATGTTGTTGGGAGGAAATTCTGGTATGCGACTAAGGGACATAAAAATTAAGCATAAGCTTATTTTGGGCTTTGCTATTCCGATTTTTCTGGCACTTGTGCTGTTAATTATTTCTGGAGTAAATACATTTTCACTCCGCAATCAGTATAAAAGCCTTATTAACAATGATGTTGCATTGCAGCAGCAGGTGTTGTCCAGCCGAATTGAGATTAATAAGGCTGCTCGATATTCTCGTGATATAGTTCTGGATACAGAAAAAACGAACTATACGGAAAATCAATCTAATCTGAATGCGGCTTTGGAGGCACTGGATAACACACACCAGTATGTTTCTGATAACTATACGCTGGGGGACGGAAAGGACAGTGCGTTTATCTCCGCCGTTACCTCTTGGGAGAATATAGTCCCTCAGGTCGCCAGCGCAGTGCAGCAAGGTGATTTTGAACGAGCTAAAAATATTTTATTAAATGAGTGTACGCCGGCTTTGGATGCGCAGGAGGAAGCTGCAAATGCGCTTTCTGACTCGATTGCTGCAAATATTTCCGCTACGGTTGCCGCTCAGGATCAGGCTATCACACGCATGCTGATAATCATGTGCGTATTGACTGCTGTATTTTTGATATTAGTAATTGCTTTTGCGGTGAATTTAATTCGTTCGATTACAAGACCTCTGGAAGAAACGCATTCGGCACTGCGTGAGATCAGCAAAGGCAACTTGAGCTTTAAAGTTACATATGAGTCAAAGGATGAAATTGGCGAAATGGCAGATGCACTGCGTTCTAGCCAGCAGGTGCTTCAGTCGGTTTGTTATGAAATTACACGAGTTACCTCGTCAATGGTAAACGGAGACTTCAGCGCAACAAGCGAAATCGAGTTGCCCGGTGTGTTCTATGGAATTTCTGAATCGCTCTCCCTCTTAACAAATCAAATGCGGCAAATTATCTCCAATGTAAAATCGTCTATCGAACAAATATCTTCCGGCGCAGAGCAGGTATCTACGGGAGCGCAGTCTTTGGCACAGGGAGCTACGGAGCAGGCAAGTGCTGTAGAGCAGCTATCTGCTACCATTAATGATATTGCGGTTGCGGCTCGTAAAAATGCGGCTGACGCTCAGTCGGCAAAGGAAAATGCCGACGCTGCGGGCTCACAGAATTCGGAAAGCCAGCAGCAGATGACGTTGATGATTCAGGCAATGAACGAAATCACCTCTACATCGCAGGAAATCAGCAAGATCATCAAGACTATCGAGGATATCGCGTTCCAGACCAATATTCTGGCGCTCAATGCGGCTGTAGAAGCAGCGCGTGCCGGTTCCGCAGGCAAGGGCTTCGCAGTTGTTGCAGATGAAGTTCGCAATCTGGCGTCCAAATCTGCGGAGGCGGCTAAGAATACGACTGCTTTGATTGAGAATTCGATCAAAGCCGTTGAAAATGGCTCCAGCATTGCGCATGCAGCGGCAGAATCCATTACTTCGAGCACAGAGTTGGCAAGTAAAGCCGTTGAAAAAATTAGCCAAATCGCTGCAGCCGCAGAGCGTGAATCCGAGTCTATTGAGCAGATTACGCAAGGCATTGACCAGATCGCAACGGTGGTGCAGACAAATTCTGCAACCAGCGAGGAATCTGCAGCGGCAAGCGAGGAACTGTCCTCTCAGGCAAATATGTTGCATCAGCTATTTGCGTCTTTCCGTGTTGTCGGGGGCAATGACGTTCCGACAGTGACACCGACGCCGTCGCATGACTATCAGGCATCAGCAGCTTCGGCATTTGACAACAGTGCATCTACTTCTCTAAACAGCGGCAGCTTTCATGCAGGAGGTACTTCCCCCGTATCGGGGGAAAGGTTTCCAGACGACTACGACCCCGCGTTCCCGGGTTTTGACGATCCGGGCAAATACTAAGCGGTATGAAGTCACGCCGGATTTGGAGACCGGTCATGATTTGATTGACTCCGAGCACCGCATGCTGTTTGATGCAATCAATGATTTGATGGATGCATGCAGTTCGGGCCAAGGCAGAAAAAAAATCGGTGAAACCGCAGACTTTTTGGCCGACTATGTTGATAAGCATTTTGCAGACGAGGAAGATTTGCAGCGCAAAAATCACTATCCCCACTATCCGGCGCATCACGACTTCCATGTGAACTATAAGGAAAAGATTCGGGAGTTGGCCGATGCTATCCGTGAGGACGGACCAAGTGTAAAGCGCTTGGGTGAAATCAATTCGCAGGCAAGTGTCTTGATCAATCATATTCGTCATGAGGATAAGCGCCTGGCAGCGTATTTGAGAAACGGAACCGAGTGATAATCCGTTGTTGCCAATATTGATTTGGCAAGAGATATATTAATATGAACGTGTAGGAGATTGGCGGTATACAGCCTGAGCCCATGGGTTCGAACGATACTGGTTCGAGATAGGCTGTATACTGTGCCTCTCCAGCGTATTCTGAGCTTGTCTGATTCACGTCTCCATAATGCGCCGATGGCGTATGAGTGGGAGACGTGATTTGCGTATGTTACTGTTGGAGACAGGTTTCTGAAGTTAAAATGGGAGGTAGTACTTTGAGTGCGCTCACGCAAGAAGAGATTCAGAATGTCTTGGATCAGGTAATGCAGGATATGACTAAGCGTATTGGTGGTATTTCTCTTCGAAAGCGAGATGCCATACTTTCCAATGATATGTGTACGGTGTATACTACATTTGAGGGGAGCTACCACGGTACTTTGATACTATGTGCAGACACCACGTTTTTGGTTCGTTTGGCACGCTATGTTATGCAGGAAGATACAGTGGATCCAAATGATTTTGAGGACCTTGTAAAAGAATATTTCAATATAATATGCGGACAGATCGTTGCTGGATTGTATCGTATTTCGCATTCTCCATCCCGGTTTCGCATTCCGGTGTTTTATATGGGTCGATATATCCCAGAGGATGGAGGGGCGCAGAGCGTTATCAATTACGCGAGCGATCATAATGAAGGTGCACAACTAATTCATCAACTGATTTCTGCATAAGTGAATATTTGAAGATGAATCTTGAAAAGGAGCTGTACAATATGTCAAAGAGAGTCATGGTAGTAGACGATTCTCGTATCGTTCAGTTGCAATTGAAAAAGATTTTGGCGGATACAGAGTATCAAATTGTTGCGTTCTGTCAAAGTGGTGAAGAAGCTCTGGAAAGATACGGTGAAATTCAGCCGGACTTGGTGACAATGGATATTTTGATGCCGGGTATCGATGGATTAGAGACTGCGCGTCAAATCCTTAAGGCGTATCCGAACGCCCGCATTTTGATGGTATCCTCGCTTGCATATGATGATACTATCAACGAAGCAAATGATGTAGGCGTGAAGGGCTTTGTCTATAAGCCGTTTGAGCGCAACCAGATTCTGGAGTCGATATCAAATGTATTTCGTGATGCGTAGATAACAAACAAAATTTGTGTATATGTTGATTTTTGAGCTCTTCATCAAAGACAGAGCGCACAAATCAAACAAAAAATATATCATTAAAATGCGCATATTGCCAAATTTCATAAAAAATAAAATTTTGCCTTATTTATTTTTGTACGCAACCGATGATATGAATGTAAGTTAAAGCCCCGGCATTGTGCAGGGGAAATGCATTTCCAGCTTTCAAACGGGGTGTAACTGTCTCGTCTGAAATAGAAAAATTATCCACCAAATGGACCGACGGCAAAAGGATTTGCTGCGGGCGGATTCTGTAAAGGAGTAGTGAATCATGAGAATCCAACATAACATCATGGCAATGAATGCCTACCGCAATTACACCAACAATACCTCGGCTCTGTCTAAGAACCTCGAGAAGCTGTCTTCCGGTTACAAGATCAACCGCGCTGGCGACGACGCGGCTGGCCTGGCAATTTCCGAGAAGATGCGTGCGCAGATCACCGGCTTGGAGACCGCGCAGAAGAATGCTAAGGACGGCATCTCCCTCGTGCAGACCGCTGAAGGCGCGCTGACCGAAGTACATGACATGCTCAACCGTATGGTCGAGCTGGCTACCCAGTCCGCTAACGGCACCTACAACAACGAGACCGACCGTCTGCAGCTGCAGAAGGAAGTTGATCAGCTGCAGGAAGAAATCGACCGCATCGCTGATTCCGCTAACTTCAACGGCATCAAGCTGCTGGATGGTTCTCTGGCCGGCAAGTCTGAGGTCAACAACGTTGCGATGGACGCCAGCACCGCAGTAAAGGGCATTTACACCACGGCTAATACGGCTGCAACGACCTCTCTGACTAATCTGTCTACTGACGACATCGGCAAGACGATTGATTATACGGTTACTTGGAAGGATGCGAACGGTGCGGAGCAGACCACTACCGTTAAGCTGACCTATCAGGGTGATGGCACTGGTATCGACAATACTGCTGCTACCAAGAACTACTTCACGGATATCAACGGTAATAAGTATAATCTGCAGGCTGACGGTACGCTGGCTCAGACGCAGGTTCAGGCTGCAATCGTTGCAAGCCTGAAGGCTGACAAGGTATTCTCTGAGAACTTTGATATTGCTGCTTCCGGTACTGCTATCTCGCTGACCTCTAAGTTGGAAGGTTCCGCTGGCGCTCAGGTTGTTGGTATCGGCGTGAGCGAGACCACCAGCCTGACAGGTAATGTTGGCTTTGCTACTGCGATGGCAGGCGGTGTTACCCGTAGTAAGGAGCCGTATGACTCTCTCCAGAAGTTCAATGCTGCAAATCTGCAGGTTGGCGCTACTGCTGATGAACTGGAGGATCTGCAGAAGAAGATCTTTGAGCTCGATGGCAACAAGTTCTTGGTTGCAAACGGCCTGAGCAATGACCAGATCAAGGGTCTTGGCGATGATGTTACGATTATTGATATCGGCACTGGCACCATTGGTGCTACTCAAGCTGGGAAGATCGCGGCTGAGATTACCCGTGTGACCGGCATGGAAACCATGGCGAATAAGACGGTTGCTGATGCTAACATCATTGCTACCGATATCGTATTCACTAAGGATAAGCTGAACCTGAATGGCAACGAGCTGACCCTTCAGATCGGCGATACCTCGGATGCGTTCAACCAGCTGAGCGTAAAGATTCAGGATATGCATGCTGCTTCTCTGGGCATCGATGCTGTTGACATCAGCACGCAGGATGGTGCTGCGGCAGCGGTTGATATCATCAAGAATGCGATCAACATGGTTTCTGACGTTCGTGGTACCCTCGGTGCTACCCAGAACCGTCTGGATCACACCATCAACAACCTGTCCGTCATGACGGAGAACATTCAGGATGCTGAGTCCACCATCCGCGACACTGACGTTGCTGACGAGATGATGGCTTACACCAAGAACAACATCCTCGTTCAGTCTGCACAGGCTATGCTGGCGCAGGCAAATCAGGTTCCGCAGGGCGTACTCCAGCTGCTGCAGTAATCTGGAACACTCATTCCATAGCATACGGCGGGGCGGGCAATTGCCCGCCCCGTTTTTTTCTTTTTCAAGCCTATTGGAAAAGGCTTAACCTTAGAAGCCCTTTCCAATGGGCTCGGAAATCAGCGAAAGGAGTTTTGCTCCATGGCAAGAAAAAAACTCGTGCTTTCCATTGGCATGATTGTGAAAAATGAGGAAAAAAAGCTGGAACGATGCTTGCGTGCTTTGCAGCCTTTGCGTGATGCGATACCCTGTGAACTTCTCATCGCGGACACCGGATCAACAGATGGCACACGCGCCATTGCAGAGCAATATGCTGATACCGTTTTGGATATTGAATGGACTAATGATTTCTCTGCGGCGCGTAATGCTGTGATGGATATTGCTCGCGGAGTCTGGTATTTATCCGTGGATGCCGATGAATATCTGGATGATGCAACGGAGCTTGCTCAGTTTTTGACTGGCCCTCAAGCTAAAAAGACCGATATAGCCACAGTGGTGATCAGCAGCTATACACAGAACGATCCAGATGGGGATGCCAGTCTCTTTTCTGCTGTTCGGTTGCTCCGCATGGCGCTCGGCTTGCGTTATGAGGGCAAAATCCACGAACGGTGGAATATCACCACTGATATGAAATGGCACCATTTAGCACATACGCTTTTTCATCACGACGGATATTTCTATAGGACACAGCAGGAGCACATCAACAAAGCACAGCGGAATCTTGCGTTATTGAAGGACGAATTAAAAGAGAATCCGGAAGACAGCATGTTAATTCTTCAGTGCATGGAATCGAGCGGTCCGCTTGTGCAAGAAGCGGTGGAATATTCACATCGCGGCATGGAACTCATCCAACGGGAACCGCGTATTCCGTATTGGGATATCGTTGCGGGGCCGATCTGCCGAAAAGCTGTCAACTTTGCTGCGCGATATCAAATGCCGGAATGGGATGACTGGATGACGTGGGGTGAAAAAAACCTACCGGATTCTCCATTTATCCGAGTGGATGTCGCCTATTATCGCTTGTGCTGGCTCTATAATTTAAAAAAGTATGAGCAGATTCCCGCTGTTGCTGACCGTTTCTGCGCCGCCTGGCAGGAATTTCACGATGGGAAATATGGGCCGGAAGAATTTATGATGTCATCACTGTACTATACTAGTGCGCGCTATATATCCTTTGCAAATGTATTCAAGGCGCGTGCTTATCTTGCATTGGGGAAAGAGAAGGAAGCACTTCAATTATTGCAAGATGTGGATTTGGATCATGCCCGTCCCGACCTGTTGGAAGCCTGGTTGGATGCGATGGAATATGCTGCTGATTTGCCAGATGCTGCGGCGATTACAGCTAAGAATCTTTCCAACCTTCTTCTTGATACGCAGGAATCTACTGGAACAAGCCGTCAAGCACTGTACTCCCGCATCGCCGCAGCCTTTTTACCGAATCGTCAGGATTCTGGTTGGCGGATCTACACTGATTTGGATACTGATCAGGGACGAGGCGCGCGGCTATTTGCTATGTCCGCAGGTAAGCAGGCACAGGATGTTCTGAATCAAATTGAGAACTGGGGAGAGATTCCGCCCACTGTGTTAGCTCATGTATGGCAGATTGGCGCTACTTTACCACTCAGTTTCTACGCACAGAGTTTAGAAGAACTACATGACACAACTGCACGCCTCGCCCAATATGACAGGGCTTTGGCGGCGCATACGCTTATACAGCTTCAGCACACACGGGACACTGAGGATTTCGCCATTCAGTCTTTCAATTTCCAGCTTTTGCTTGCAGCGTTGCAAAAGATGTCTGCTGATGAGAGTCAGTTCCGTGCCTTATGTGTCTGGTTTGGGAGAACTGCCTCCATCTATTTACAAAATATGTATCATCATGACCGCCTGCAAGATGAGAAGAGTATCCGTTTCCTTCCTGCCTTGCATAGGTTTGCTTGGTATTTCCTCCTTGCACAGACGGCTGCTGCTCAAGGGGAGTCAACTACTTGCGTCCATGCACTAAGACAAAGCTTGGTGCAGGCACCTGTGATGAAGGCGATGGTGCAAGCATTGCTTCCCATGGTCGAGGATAATAGTTTTCCGCTTGACATTGCTTCTGCGCCGCCAGAATTGCTGGAGTTAGCTGACAAAATTCGCACTATTCTACAACAATACCCGTCTGATGATCCTGTAGTGCAGGCGATAAAGCAAAGCTCTGCTTATAAAAAAGTTGCCTACCTGATTGAAGATCCAGACACGATGTGGGTCGTTTAAGAGGAGTAGTTCACATGAAAGTTGTCATTTTGGCTGGCGGACTGGGTACTCGCATCAGCGAGGAAAGCCATTTAAAACCTAAGCCCATGATTGCCATCGGCGATCAACCTATCCTGTGGCATATCATGAAATATTATTCACAATTCGGCTTCAACGATTTTGTTATTTGCTGCGGGTACAAAGGTTACGTCATTAAGGAATATTTTGCTGACTACTATCTGCATCGCTCGGATGTGACATTTGACTTTTCAGCAGAAAACCGCATGACTGTTCATAGCAATGTAGCAGAACCGTGGCGTGTAACGATCGTCGATACAGGGCTAAACACACAAACAGGGGCGCGTATCAAGCGAGTCCAAAAGTATATTGGGAATGAGCCCTTTATGCTGACCTATGGTGATGGGGTCAGTAATGTGAATTTGAATGCGCTGCTGGCGCAGCACCGACATAGCGGTAAGGTGGTTACGCTTACTGGCATCCAACCTGGTGGACGGTTCGGTGTGCTGGATATAGCTGAGGACAGCGATACGGTGGTGGGCTTTCGGGAGAAGGCCAAAGAGGATGGCGGCTGGATCAACGGTGGTTTCATGGTTGCTGAGCCGACGCTGTTTGATTATCTGAGCGTTGATGAATCCTGTACACTGGAAAGGATGCCTCTGGAAACCATAGCACATGAGGGGAGACTGGGTATCTATAAACATAATGATTTTTGGCAATGTATGGATACTCAGCGAGATAAAGGACATCTGGAGTCGCTGTGGAATTCTAAGGCAGCTCCTTGGAAAATTTGGTCAGATTAATGGGAAACAGGACTTGCTGAATGGAAAGGATAAGGCGAATGAGCGTTTATATTATTGGAGAGATTGGTATCAACCACAATGGCGATCTATCAATTGCAAAAAAACTGATCGACATTGCTGCAGAGGCAGGATGCGATGCAGTCAAATTTCAAAAGCGCACAGTTGACAAGGTTTATTCAAAAGAAATGTTAGATTCTCCTAGGGAAAGTCCCTGGGGACATACTCAACGTGCCCAAAAAGAGGGGCTAGAGTTTAGTAAGGAAGAGTATGATGCAATTGACGCATATTGCCATGAAAAGGGGATGGCATGGTCTGCTTCCGCATGGGACGTGGATTCACAGCTTTTTTTACAACAATATAATCTGCGTTTCAACAAAGTTGCATCTGCTATGTTGACAAATGATGAATTGTTGGAAGTGGTTGCGGCTGAGAAGCGATATACCTATATTTCTACTGGCATGTCTACTATGGCTGAAATTGATCATGCCGTTGATGTTTTTCGCAAGTACGCATGCCCGTTTTCATTGATGCACTGTAACAGCACTTATCCGATGGCAGAAACAGATGCGAATCTCCGAATGATTTCTTCGCTGAAAGAGAAATATCAATGCGACGTTGGTTATAGTGGGCATGAGACTGGGATTCTGGTTAGTTTGTTGGCCGTTGCTGCCGGTGCAACGTCGATCGAACGGCATATCACTCTGGATCGTTCCATGTACGGCTCTGATCAAAAAGCCTCTATCGAACCCGATGAATTGAAGGAATTGGTTAAGAGTATTCGTTTGACAGAAGAAATTTTGGGAACCGGAGATAAAACGTTGTCAGAGGCAGAACTGGCAGTGCGAAAAAAACTAAGGGGTTAAATCATGGTTAAGCTGGTAGTCTTTGATATTGACGGCGTTTTGACTGATGGATCAATCCAGGTGGATAGTCAAGGAAATGAGCATAAGAAAATCAATCTGAAAGATATTGATGCTGTGTATGAACTAAAACGGAATGGCTTTTTGTTGGCGGCGATTACGGGTGAAAACTCTCCCATCGTGTCCTATTTTGAGCAGCGCTTTCCGTGGGATTATTTTTTCTGCGGCTGCAAGAGCAAGGCAGAAACATTGAAGCAACTGATGCGCAGATTGGAGCTGAGGCGTGAAGCCGTTGCCTATATCGGGGACGGTAAATATGATATTGATGTGCTTCCTTGTGCCGGAGTATCTTTTTGCCCTGCGGATGCAGTAAAAGAAGCGCAGTTGGCTGCAGACATTGTTTTGTCCCGCAGAGGTGGAGAAGGCTGTGCATGGGAAATGTATGAGATCCTGCGGGATTATAATATGCCAGACTCCGGACAGCGCTTTTTCCTGAACCGGTTGGAGGAACATCGGCTCCTCTTTCACAAAATGGCATCTGACCGCACACTGATGGATCGTATGTTACAGTTGTCACAGCAGGCTATTTCCTGCATCCGGCAGGGAGGGCAGATTTTTTTATGTGGCAACGGTGGAAGTGCTGCGGATGCGCAGCATATTGCTACGGAGTTTATTAGCCGGTTTTATCAGGAAAGGGCAGCCCTAAATGCAGAAGCATTATCTGTCAACACATCTACGCTGACTGCAATTGGAAATGATTACGGATTCGAACGAGTTTTTGTTCGGCAGTTAGAGGCCAAAGCAAGAGAAAACGATGTGGTAATCGGCTTGACTACCAGCGGACGATCAGCTAACATTTTGCAGGCTTTGAGATATGCTAGAGAAAATGGAATGCTTTCTGTGGCTTTTGCCGGCGCAGAGGAGCCTCGAGAACTGCAGGAAGCGGCGCAACTGATTATTCACGCGCCGTCAAACATCACGCCTCGCATTCAAGAGTGCCATATTTTTCTAGGACATTTATTGGCTGAGTATGTGGAAGCAACATTATTCCCGCGAGATCAGGAGCACTAATTATATGAAACTATCTGATTATGTAATACAGTTTTTGCAAAGCAGAGGAGTGGAACAGTGTTTTTTGCTTCCTGGCGGAGGTGCCATGCATTTGGTAGACTCTGTGGGACGCAATGAGCTCCCATATGTTTGCTTTCAGCATGAACAGGCGGCAGCGATTGCAGCGGAAGCTTATGGACAGCATCAGAACCGTCCGGCGTTGCTGATGGTAACGTCCGGGCCGGGTGCAACCAACGCTATAACCGGCGTGACGGCTGGTTGGATAGACTCCACCCCCATGTTTGTGATTTCTGGACAGGCAAAACGTTCTGACCTGATTGGTGATACTGGAGTGCGGCAGATTGGATCTCAGGAAGTACAGACGATTGCGATGGTACGCTCAATCACCAAATATGCGGTAGAAGTTATGGAGCCAAAGGAGATTCGTTACCATCTGGAGCGAGCTTGGTATGAAGCTACTTCCAATCGACCGGGTCCGGTATGGTTGTCCATCCCGTTGGATGTTCAGGGCGCACAGATAGAAGAAAATGACCTGTGCGGATTTTCTATCCCATCCCGCGCTTGTGTGGACCTTTCTGGCGCGGTTAGCCGGTGTGTTCAGCTGTTGAAAGAGAGCCGTAAGCCGTTGCTGCTGGCTGGAAATGGAATTAAGCTTTCTGGTGCGGAAGACGCATTGTTTGCATTGTTGCAGCAGGTGCCTATTCCGGTGCAAACGACTTGGAAGTCCATTGACCTAATGGGAGAAGAACATCCGCTATACGCTGGTCATCCTGGTATTATGGGAGATCGAGGGGCAAATCTGATATTACAAGAAGCTGACCTGTTACTGTCCATTGGCAGCCGTCTGGACACTAGTCTAACCGCATTTAACGAGGCGAATTTTGCAAAATGCGCTAAGCGCATCATAGTGGATATCGATCCTCATGAGTTGGATCGGATGAATATGAAGAAAGAGATAGCGTTGGCTACAGACGCTGGTGAGTTTTTGCAGGCGCTGCATGATGCTTTCACACAGACAACAGTTTCATTAGAGACTAAAGAAAGCTGGGCGGCTTGGCGGTCACATGCCAAGCTGTTGCGTGCAAAATATCCTGTTGTTACCGAAGAACATCGGAACAAAACCCGATATGTCAGTCCGTATTATTTTATCGATTTGTTGTGCCGAAATCTGGATGAACAGGATATTATCGTTCCTGAAAGCTCAGGCGGCGCAGGGGAAATCACCTATCAGGCATTTCAGCTAAAATACGGACAGAAAATGAAAAATGCAGCCGGTCTTGGCTCTATGGGGTTTGGTTTGCCGTATGCTATTGGATCTTGCATTGCGAATCATGGTCGACGCACGATTTTAATTAATGGTGATGGAGCATTTCAACTCAATATTCAGGAGATGGAAACCCTGCATCGGCTGAATCTTCCGGTTAAAATGTTTATTTGGTGCAACGATGGATATGGCAGCATTCGCAATATGCAGAATAATAACTTCGGTATGTGTGTGGCGAGCGGCCCAGATAGTGGCTATACCGTTCCGGATGTGTGTGCAATTGCTGCGGCATACGGTTTTACGACCCATACTGTATGCAATAACCAAGAACTTGGGGATCGGCTGCCTGAGATTTTGCAAGAGGATGGTCCTAGTTTGTGCGCGGTATGGGTGGATCCAGAAGAAACGGTTTCTCCCCGCGTCAAGGCTTTCCCGCAACCCGATGGCAGTATGAAGTCTGGTACATTAGAAGATATGTGGCCGAAAATCACGAGGTGGAATTAATATGGAAAGAATGGAAACACAACATTTACGGCAAAATTTAAGCGATGTACTCCCGTTAGCCGCACCATTTACAATTTATTTGGATCCGTGTGGTGTTTGCAATTTTCAGTGTGCATTTTGTCCGTGTAATAATTCTGATGAACACAAAGAGGAACGACATACCATAATGGAATGGAGTCTTTTTGAGAAAATCGTTCAAGAGTTAAAGAAGTTTAATGGTACAATAAAGGTGATCAACCTCTATTGTTTTGGAGAGCCATTGCTCAATCATAGAATTTCAGACATGGTCGCTGTAATTAAGGAAAATCATCTTTGTCGAGAAGTCCGAATTACGACAAACGGATCTTTACTTATACCAGAATTGAGCCAAAAATTGATTGATGCTGGGATAGATCTAGTCCGAGTCTCAGTGGAGGCATTAAATGATGAGGGTTATAAAACGATATGTAAATCACCTGTTTCTTTTCAGGTAATAAGACAAAATATAGCAGATTTTTATCGTTTAAGTCGCGCGACTAAAAGTAAAATATCTGCCAAAATTGTAAATGCTTCATTAAAGAATGAGAAAGATGTGAAATTGTTTTATCAGTTGTTCAAAGATATCACAGATTTTCATTTTATTGAAGAAGTAGAATCTTATTGGCCGGAGTTTCATATGGAAAATTTGCCAACAGATGGAGTCAAAGCAATACAAAAATGTTATCTTATAGGTGAAAACCGTAGAATTTGTACATTTCCATTTACGGATATGGTCATTCATTCGAATGGGAATGTTGTTTCTTGTTGTGTTGATTGGCAGTCTGAAACAAAATACGGAAATGCAGCGAAGGATTCCCTCTACGATTTGTGGTTTGGTTCAACATTGAGGACTATGCAATTAAAGCATTTGGATAGAAGTGCATATTACGATACTGTTTGCAGATACTGTGATAGAAAACCAATTGATAATATTGATAGTGCAGCTACAACAATAAGAAACAGAATTGAGGAATCTCACAATGCTATCAAAGATGAGCTTTGAAGAAATGAAGGAAAATAGCCTGATTTCTGATGTTGCGGTGGAGAAATTAAAACAGTTTCCAATGATTGTTGTGTGGGGAACGGCAGGCGCGGCAAATTATGCAAAACAATTTCTAGAATGTCATGGCCTACGTTTGAGTTTTGTTACGGATAGTTCACCGCATTACAAAGGGGAATATTGGAAAGGAATCCCACTAATAGATAAAGAAAAAGTTTTTGAAATGGGCAAGTCGGTGATCGTGATAATTGCTTGTTCTTATTTGTATAAAATTGATCGTATTTTAGATAAACACGCAATTGAATATGTGATGTTTGATACAAATTTGCTTTTCTGTAGTAATTTTTTGGGAATTGAACGGTGTGATAAAGCTAAAGCAACAATTATAAATTGTTTTGAACAAGTTAAGGAGCTATATCATCTATTACAAGATCAAAAATCTAAGGATACTTTACAAAATGTACTTGCATATAGAATAACTTTAGAACGTCATTTTCTTGAATCGATATATGATCAAAATACATACTTTGGAAATGATGTGCTTACATGTTTTGATGGAGATACTGTGGTGGATTGTGGAGCATATATTGGAGACTCAATGGAAAATTTTTGGGCTCACGGTTTTTCTTGCAAGAAGTATCTTGCGTTAGAACCCTCTCCAATGCAGTATTTGATTTTGAAGGAGTGTGCAAAGAAGTTTAAACAGCATAATATCAGTGTACTTCCATTAGCAGCGTGGGAAAAAAAAGAAATGCTTAGTTTTTCACAAACACAGGGTGGAGGAAGTCATGTTGGTGACAACGGTAATTTACTGGTTCAAGCAGATGCGATTGATAATATTACCAAAAACAATCATGTGGATCTGATAAAAATGGATATTGAGGGTGCAGAAATTCCGGCGCTATATGGTGCCAGACATACAATTCAGTCAGCGCATCCAATTATTATGGCTTCAATTTACCACCATCTGACAGACATATGGGAAATCCCACTATTGTTAAAAGATATGTACCCAGAATACAAAATCTACATGCGGCACCATTCACCATGGGGTGATGACACAGTAATATATGCGCTTGCATAGATAATGCCCAATATAATAAAAAGTTTTGTTTGTATTTTGGGGATAGTTAACGATATGTCCATAGCTTTGTTATGTAAGTAGATGACATATTATTATTTTTATTAGAAAAGGGTTATGTAAAAGAAAAGCTCTTTAACGATATAACCATACCATCAGGAGCTAAAAATGGGGAGTTTGCTATGTTAGATGTATTTACCTTAGATAAAGCATATCGTTACATCATTTATGGTGCAGCTGAGGGGGGAAAGCTTGTCTATGAGAATATGAATCGTTGTGGGTATCATATTATGGGCTTTTTTGATAGGCGGGCAAAAGAAATAGGCTCGCTGTATGGTTTAGAAGTGTTTGACCCGGAGATATATCCTCATAGTGACACAGAGCATACGGTTATCATTATTTCAGTTCGAACTCCTTTTGAGCATGAATCTATTGCTACATATCTGCACAAGTTTGGGTATGATAAAATTATTTATCGCCCTTGCTCGGGGATAATACCAAACTCGGGTGAAATGAGACAATTAGAACAAACTTATGAGCGTTTGATTTCTGGGGATATTACAGAAGATTGCGTTTTTATAAAATATGTTGATCAAATGAACATTGGAAAACTTTTTAACGACGCAGTCATAGAACAGGGTGATGAGCTCATTGTTGCTTATATTCCCACTGATCTTTGTTTTGCTGCATCGAGAGAGCAAATACAAGCTCAAAATGTGTGGGTAGAAATAGAAACGAATCAGTGCGTTATTGACAGGATTGATTTGCCGATCTATATGGGTTGGTATGAAGTGATACACTTTTTCAAGGCTTGCATGGGTATGGAATACAATGCGACGGCGGCTGTTCAAGCGTATAAAGATTGGGTTGGGAAGAACCCTTTAGCCAGATGGAATTTATACGAAAGAGATGATGATGCTGTAACCAATCGAATCGTAGAGCGGATTGCCGTATATAATGGTCTGGAAAGTGTATACAAGCGGGGAGCAGCTTTTTTTGAGGCACATCCTGTTTTGGCAGAATGGAATCCTAAAGGATACTTTAATATTAAAGATGGTGGTCATCGAGTAAGTTTCTTTGTTGCAAAGGGAGTTCCGTTAATTCCTGCATCTATGTCCAAATCAGATTATGATTCATGGATTAACGGTGAAGCGCTTGAACAGTGCAGGAATTTCATGTTCGGAAAAAATATGCTAGCTGCTTATGCGCCAATACCACACCCCAATTTTTATCAGTTTTCTACATATAGAGATATTGGTGGCTATACAAGAATTCAAAAAATATCAGAGTTTCTGTGCTATAATCAAATAAAATTTACTGACAGAAAAATTTTGGATGCGGGTGCCTATTATTGCTATCTTTCGCAATTTTTTGCTAGATTGGGTGCTTGTGTGACAGCAATAGAGTATAATCGAGAAAGTCATGAATTTGCAAAGAGGTTAAATAAATTATTATATTGTTCCGAAATAAAATGTGTTTGCGCAAGCTTAGATGATTTTGATATATCTCAGCATTTTTCTTTGACGATTATGTTGACAGTATTGTATCCTTATATGGATAGTGAAATGGGCCTAAGAATACTGAAGAACATTGATACTGTTACTGATGATATCCTGATTTGGGAATCTGGTGATCAACCAGAGAAAGAAATCCGGTATATAAAGGAGAATTCGAATTTTTCTCATTATTTAAAGATCTCTGATACGATAGGGACAGGGAAGGTAAGAGAATTGGGAATATTTTATAAAAACCATATTCAGTTGGAGAAACCTTATTGGCTGTAGGACGATATTGCTTAATTGTTAGCTAATCCTGCAGTTGAATCATTTTGGTATTTTGAACTGAAATTTGGGGTATATAGGGTATATTATGAATGAAAAAAAGGTAATGCAGGTTTTATCACTTTTATCCACAATGCAGGAAGCTTGTCAATACTTATATTCCAGCGTTCAATTTGAAGATGATGCAACGTTTAGGCAGATGTATTCTGATATCCATCGTGGGCTTGCCAGTATTGTAGAAATTTCTAAAAAGGAAAATAGTGTATCTATTGGTGCACATAAGCTATATGCAGGTAGTCAGTCGTGTCTAGATTCCTTGCAACAAATTTGTTTGTATTGGCAGTTTAAGAGAGAAATATGTATTCAAAAAATAGAGTTTGAATTGCTACCTTTATTACAAGAGACGTATTTGCAGTTTTACTATTTTGGGTATTTGTCATCACATTCAGATGAATTAGAGGCATATTATAATGAAAAGATTTATTCACTTTGTGCCAATCCTTATATAGATGAAGCCATCCAAAAAGGACATTATAAATATGATATTTCTATCATGGTTTTAGGCTATAATAAGTTGGAATATACAAAGCAATGTGTGAAGTGTCTTGAAGAAAATTTGCCTACTAATTTGCGCTATGAATTGATTTTTGTCAACCATGGATCTACAGATGGAACCAAAGCATATTTTGCAAGCAAGTCCCCAGATAAGCAACTTGATATCTCGGTAAATGGTGGAGGAGTGTCTTCATATATCCGCTTGGTGGAAGGCGAGTTCACTATACACATCAGTAATGATGTGCTGATTGGGAAAAATACCATCGAGAATTTAGTGGCATGTATAAGATCTGATCCTCAAATTGCTTGGGTCGTTCCAAGCACACCAAATGTGAGCAATCTTCAGAGTATTCCTGCCACTTATGATACAGAGGAAGAATTTATAAGATTTACGGAGCATAATAACCAAAGTAATCCATTTCGGTGGGAACAGCGCACTCGATTATGTAACCCAATTGATATTATAAGGAATTCAGTTTTTGTTTCCTCATCAGGCCTTTGCCTTAACGGACGATTTCATTCGTTTGATAGTAATTCATTTCCTGATGATAAGATGTCGCTTTTTTTACGGCGAAATGGATACAAGATGATGATTGCAAAGGATGCATATTGCCATCATTTCGGCTCAGTGACATTAAAGAGCGAAGTTCAAAAAAAGGGAGAAGCGGAATATTATCTAAATGGCCGCAAGTCGTTTTATAATGCTTATGGCGTAGATCCTTGGGGAACAGGTTTTTGTTTTGCTAAACCGTTTCTTAAAAGGGTAGTAGGTAATGAATCAGCCCATGTTGATATCTTAGGTATTAGTTGTGGTTTTGGAGCAAATTCTTTAAAAATAAAAGAACAAATTAAGGAATATTGCTATAATATGGATGTTTCTTTATGTAATATCACAGATGCAGAGCAATATAAACAAGATTTGGAAGGCGTTAGTGACGAAGTACAAATTATATCTTCAGTATCTGAGGCACGAGACTTTCTTTCTATACGGTGTTATCAATATATTATTTGGGAGGATGGTTTTCTTGTAGATGCTCATTCTGCAGAGCTAATTTCCTTGGTGAGAAGATCTTTGGCTTCGGGCGGAACTTTTTTTGCGAAAAAGCATAGACAGACAATAGAATTGATAAATATATTCGGGAAATGGCATGAGCTGGGAGAAAATTGGGTCATGTATAAAAACGAATAACAAAAATGTTGGAAAGTGACTACGGCTTTTTCTCCGGCAAAGGAGCAAGCAGAATGAAAATTGTATTGACTGGTGCCAGGGGGTTTATAGGTCGGAATATTTATGAGAGTTGGAAAGAAAAGTACGATATTTTAGCACCTAGCCATGAAGAATTGGATTTAACAGATGATGTGGCGGTCAGGACATATCTAAGTAGTGCATCTCCGGATGTAATCATCCATGCAGCAAATGTCAATAAATTTGCACATCCAGAGAAAAGTTCGGTTGTTATAGAGGCAAATCTTCGCATGTTTTTCAATTTGGCTAATTGCACTGAATATTATGGTAAACTATTATATTTTGGTTCAGGGGCAGAGTATGACCAGCGCCACTATATTCCGCGGATGCCAGAATCTTATTTTGGCACACATATTCCTGCAGATGACTATGGATTTTCAAAGTATATTATGTCTAAAGCGGCAGAAACGTCATGTAATCTATTCAATCTACGATTGTTTGGCGTATTCGGAAAATATGAGGAATGGAAACGTCGCTTTATTTCAAATTTAATCTATCTATATTTAACTGGACAGCCTATGCAGATGGGACCCAATATGTATTTTGATTATCTGTATATTCAGGATCTAATGCCGATTTTGGAGTGGTTTTTATACCATGATCCCAGATACCACACCTATAACGTGTGCTCTGGCAGAGAAATCGATCTATATAGCCTTGGATGTATGATATGTGAATCATTTAATCAAGATCCAGCTATACTGCAGAAAAAATCAGGCTGGAAACTTGCGTATACAGGTGATAACAGTAGATTGCGAGATGAAATGGGAGGTAACTATGTATTGACACCAATGAAAACAGCAATTAATGAGCTCATAGAATATTATAAGCAAAATGGGTCAATTCTATGGCCTTCAGAAATGCACCAAAAGACAACAGGAATCAATTAGTGAATCAGTGCAAACATAGTCAATAACAATGTTAATATACATGCTGCGGCTTAAAGTGGAATGATATGCTACAATACCGGTTCAATCTGTTTTGATGTGTTTCCGTTGAGAATTACGTATCGTTGTCTTGCTATTTTCTAAAAGATAAAAGTTAAAACACAGTTTTATTGATGTATCAGATACCGCGGATGAAAGGGTTACAGTTATGCCAAATACAGGGGAAGCATTGGTACGGGAGCAGATTCTGGCGCTGGTGCGGGAATATGCCGACACTTATCACACAAAAAAAATATATCAGAGTGGAGATCGTATTCCATATGCTGGCCGGGTTTACGATAGCGAGGAACTGTGCGCATTGGTGGATGCTTCTCTGGATTTCTGGCTGACTGCAGGACGATATGCTGATCAGTTTGAAAAAGAGTTTGCGCAATACTTGAATGTTCCGTATTGCTCTTTGGTCAATTCCGGCTCATCAGCAAATCTATTAGCCTTTTCTGCTCTTACATCGCCGCTTTTGGGAGAGCGGCGTATTCAGCGGGGAGATGAGGTGATCACAGTTGCTGCGGGTTTTCCTACGACTGTGGCGCCTATGGTTCAATATGGGGCGGTTCCGGTGTTTGTGGACATGTCGTTGCCCTCTTGCAATGTAGATGTGTCACAGATGGAAAATGCATACTCATCGAAGACTAAGGCGGTGATGCTTGCGCATACGTTGGGAAACCCCTTTAATTTATCTGCAGTAAAGGCTTTCTGTAAGCAGCATGGACTATGGCTCATCGAAGATAACTGTGATGCTTTGGGATCAATGTATCGAATGGCAAGCGGCTTGCAAATGACCGGCACCGTGGGAGATATTGGGACCTCCAGTTTCTATCCGGCGCACCATATCACAATGGGCGAGGGTGGGGCAGTATATACCAAAGATCCTTTGCTGCATAAGATTATCCGGTCTCTGCGAGATTGGGGACGGGAATGCGTTTGTCCGGGAGGGCAGGATAACACCTGTGGACATCGTTTCACGGGACAATTTGGTACATTACCCCAAGGATACGATCACAAATATGTATATTCGCATTTGGGGTTCAATCTGAAAGCAACAGATATGCAGGCGGCAATAGGGGTGGCGCAGCTGAAAAAGCTGCCGTTGTTTACTCAACAGCGTCGGCGAAATTGGAGCGTTCTTCGTGATGCGTTGGATGATTTAAGTGATATTCTGCTGCTGCCGGAAGAGTCAGAGAATGCACAGGCAAGTTGGTTTGGATTTTTGATTACGGTAAGGCCGGAATGCCATGTTTCTCGAAACGATATCGTTTCTGCATTAGAGACCGCTGGGGTACAGACTCGACCTTTGTTTGCCGGAAATTTGCTGCGTCATCCGTGCTTCCTTGCGCTGGAGCAAGGCAAGGATTATCGAATAGCCGCTCCGTTAACCGTAACAGATCAGATCCTGCTGAATAGCTTTTGGGTAGGTGTATATCCAGGTATGTGTGAAGCTATGTTGCGGGAGATTGCTGCGCAGATTCATCGCGCGGTCGGACGTTGAACTTTTGCCGAAGGGGAGAGCACAGTGAAAGAGTTGCTGTCATTTTATAGCGGAAAACGGGTTTTCGTGACAGGACATACCGGGTTTAAGGGAGCGTGGCTATGTCGTATTCTTGTGGATGCAGGTGCTGAGGTCACCGGCTATGCACTTTTGCCGAATACGGAGCCTAATTTATATCATTTATCTGACTTGGAAGGATCCATGAATTCTATTATTGGTGATGTGAGAGATTTCTCACATCTCCAACGCGTTTTCCAACAGACACGTCCGGAGATTGTTTTCCATTTGGCTGCTCAGCCCATTGTCAGGGCGGGTTATCAAGACCCTGTTGGAACATATGGAACCAATGTGATGGGAACCGTTCATATACTGGAATGCGTACGGCAATCTGATACTGTCAGAAGTATGGTCAATGTGACCACTGATAAGGTATATCAAAATAAAGAGTGGGTGTGGGGATATCGAGAATCGGATCGATTGGATGGCTTCGATCCATATTCCAACTCCAAATCCTGCTCTGAGTTGGTTAGCGGCTGCTATGTACGCAGCTTTTTCGCTGATGCTCATATTCCACTTTGTACTATGAGGGCTGGAAATGTGATTGGCGGCGGCGATTTTGCGCCAGATCGTATTCTGCCTGACTGCATCCGGAGTGTCATATCTGGGGAAAAAATTTTTTTGCGGAATCCATTTTCCGTGCGCCCATACCAGCATGTTCTGGAGCCTTTGATGGCCTATCTGTTGGTGGCGAAACGGCAGATGGAGGATGCGCACATTGCCGGAAGCTACAATATAGGGCCGGATGTGTGTGATTGCATTACAACAGGGGCATTGGCAGATCTTTTTTGTGAAGCGTGGGGAGAAAACGTTTCTTGGACGCATAATTGTGAACGCAACGCTCCTCATGAGGCGAACTGCCTACGTCTGGATCATATGAAAATAAGAGAGGCAATAGGATGGAGTCCGCGTTGGCATGTGGATACTGCAGTTGAAAAGACTGTGGCGTGGGTAAAAGCATGGCTGCAAGGCGAAAACATTGCCGCAGTAATGCGTGAACAAATTAAAAGCTATGCTGAGGTAGTTGAATATGTTGGATAATATTTTAAATTTCGTCCAAAACGAAGAAAATCTTGGCGAACAGTTTGTTCGCAAGGTAAAAGATGGAAAGCATCCTTTTTATTGTTATGGCGCAGGACATTATTTACAATTCTCTTTAGCATACTTGAAAAAATCTGGTTTAAAGCCAATAGCAATATTAGACACCAATTATAACGGGAAATATGGAGAATTTGATGTAATAGCATACGATTCTTTTCTGAAAAGAAATTCAGATCCGGACTGTATCTTTTTGATAACTGCACCGTCGCATAGGGAGGAAATTAGAGAAAAACTTACCCAAAATTTTAAATCGCAAAATATTTATTCCTTTGAAACCGAGATATATTTGAATTTTTTTCCGAATATAAACAAGTATCGTCATTATTTGATTGAACACTGGCAAGAGTTGATTGCATTTAAAAATGACCTGAAAGATGAGGTCTCCAAGAAAACTTTTGATTGTGTTCTGCAAGGTCGTATCTCTGGTAATCCGGATTATTTTTCTATTTGTTATGCGCCTGATCAATATTATCCAAAGGATTTGATAGAATTTTCTGCTGATGAAGTAATGGTGGAACTTGGATCCAATAATGGAGATACTCTGTTAGGTTTTTTACAACATTGTCCGCAGTTTAAACGAATTTATTGTTTTGAGCCTGACAAAAATTGTATCCCGCTTTTGGAGAAAATAAAACAGTCTCAAAAAGAATATGTAAATAAAATAATTATAGAACAAAAGGGCGCATGGAGTAATACAACTACACTATATTTTTCTTTAGAGGGAAATGTAATCGCCGGCAATGGGCATTTGGTTTCTAACATGTCACATGCAACTGAAACCATAAATGTAGTTGCCATTGATGATGTTATTTCTGAACCGATTACATATATGAAAATGGATATTGAAGGTTGTGAGTTGGAAGCTCTGCATGGAGCCGAAAAACAAATCATAGAGAATAAACCGATGTTGGCTATCTGTGTGTATCATAAAATGAATGATTTTACTGATATATGGTCTTATTTAAAGCATTTGAATCCAGATTACAAATTTTATTTGAGGCATCATAATAAGTTTTCTGCTACAGAAACCGTATTATATGCCATATAACAAAATATTGTCTTAAGAATTTTTTGTAATAAATTTGTGTATGGGGCAATCAATTGTGTTTTGCGGCAATGCGCAAAAATAGTAGAGGTATGTGATATGAAGTCTGATAATAAAAACCATTTGTTAGATCAATTTGTAGTGAAATGGAATAAAAGCATACCGTATTTGATTTGGGGAACATCGAATACTGCAGATTATTTACTCAACATGAGCGGAGCAAGTATTATTTGTGATGCTTTCATAGATAATGATCCACAAAAATGGGAAACGGAGTTCCATGGAAAACCTGTGTTTTCATGGGAGCAATGCAAAAGAACTTTTCCGAATCACAAGATTATTGTGGCCTCGTTGGCTTATCCAGAGATTCGGGCTGCATTACGTGAGCAAGGTCTCAAAGAACTAGAAGATTTTTGCGATAGTAGGTATTTCCTCTCTGCACATGCTGTCATTTCGGAAAATAAATTGTACTTGGCTAGAACGGATCTTTCAGTGACAGAGTATTGCAATTTGCGCTGCAAAAACTGCAATATGCTCATGCCTTATTTTGAGCATCCGAAGCACCGAAATTTGTCCTTGCTGAAAGAAGATATTGATGCGTATTTCAGCTGGGTGGACCAAGTGCAGGTATTTACTCTTTTAGGTGGAGAGCCGTTTCTCTATCCCAATATTTTGGAATTGACACAATATCTGTGTGAGAATTATGGTAGTCGTGTTCATCAGGTTGTTTTTTTCTCGAATGGCACATTAATTCCTTCGGATGAACTGTTGGAGTTAATGCGTGAATATGATATCGAGGTACAAGTGAGCGATTACAGAAAGGGATTGCCTTATTTAGCCGAAAAAGTTGATCGCTTTCAAGATACGCTGCGTGCACATGGTATTCGGTTTCGGCATGGTGTGGACGAGCAATGGATCAGCTTTGGCTTCCCGGATTATCAACGACCTTCCAACTGGAAGGGTGATCCTATTGCATTTTTTGACGAATGCTATGCACCATTCCGCGGTTTATATCAAAAGAAATTTTACTATTGTCACTTGGAGGCCAGCGCAGAGGCCGCTGGATTGTTTACACCCAGTGCCAACGATTATTTTGATCTATCTCACTTCGATGCGAAACGCAAGGTGGAATTGGCAGAATTTGATTTGGGCTATACAAAAACAGGGGACATCTCCTATTGTACGCGCTGTAAAGGATGTTTTTCGGTGAATCAGGATTATGTTCCTGTTGCAGAGCAGCAGGGGAGATGAGGGATAGCATGGGACTGTCTCAGGACACTTTGTATGTGATTGAATCGTATAAAACGCATTTTCTGGGTAAAAAGAATATTGTGCTCTATGGGGTTGGAATCAATACAAAAGCTATTTTGACGGAGATTCAGGATCCCAATATTATTGGGTTAATGGATCCGCTGAGCGAGGGAAGTGTTGTTATGGGAAAGCCGGTGCTTTCTGTTGAGGATGCTTCCCGGCAAGCGGGATTGATCATAATTATTGCGAGACCGACGGTTGTTCCCATTATCTTCGACCGAATTCGGGGGTTGGAATCTACTCATCATATTCCGATTTATAATATTGACGGAAAGCGTTTGATAG
Source organism: Candidatus Agathobaculum pullicola (assembly GCF_052117205.1). Lineage (NCBI taxonomy): Bacteria > Bacillati > Bacillota > Clostridia > Eubacteriales > Butyricicoccaceae > Agathobaculum > Candidatus Agathobaculum pullicola. Next base: position 61,299 of record NZ_JBQKJP010000005.1, read on the forward strand.
AGGAAAAGCAGGAATCTTTTTCCAGTGATCTTCCGTATTGGAATAGCAGCAGCGATGCTTTAAAACAGAAGATTGCGATGGCTGATGTGGTATCATTTGATGTTTTTGATACTTTGATAGTCAGAGATGTTCTCAGGCCTGTGGATTTGTTTTTCTTTCTGGAGCGCAAGATGCAGAAGGAGGGAATTTCCTGCAAAGAGTTTGCCGTCCAAAGACAGGCTGCTGAGGCACAGCTGAATCAAGTCTGTGTTCCAAATCTTAATCAGGTATATGCGCAGTTGGGTGTGTATTATGCATGGTCAAAGGAAATCGTTGATAAGGCAAGCGCTTTGGAATTTGCATTGGAGCAGAAAGCGTGTCATGCGCGAAAATATATGCAAGATATTTATAACTACGCATTGCGGCTAAAAAAAACAGTCATTTTAGTAAGTGACATGTATCTAAACATGGAAAAGATGCAGATTCTGCTTAAAATGACCGGATATACAGGCTATCATCAATTATATGTTTCTTGTGAGCATCAGGCAACCAAAGCGTCTGGGGCGCTTTTTGATACAGTGCGCAAGGACTATTCTGGCACAATATTGCATATTGGCGATAATGCCGCAGTGGACGATGTCATGGCCCGTATGCACGGCTTTGTTACCTATCCTATTTTCAGTGCATATGATATGCTTCTTCACTCTTCTATGGGAAAACTGGTAGCAAAAGCCAAGACGCCCGATAGCATGCTTACACTGGGGATTGCCGCAAGAAAATTGTTTGATGATCCGTTTGTGCTTGGTTCCACTAAGGGCATGGCATGTATAGACGATCTATTTCAATTTGGTTTTGTCTTTATCGGTCCGGTTATTTCCTGCTTTGTTCGGTGGATGTGTGATAAAGTTTGGGATAAAAACTATGATATGATTCTCTTTTCGGCTAGAGACGGCTATTTGATAGAAAAGCTATATCGTAAGCGATGGATACAAAATAAGGAGCATCTGCCAAAAGGTTTGTATTTCAAGACATCTCGCAGAGCGGTAACAGTGGCGGCGTTGACAAGTGAGGCTGATATTTTGGCAATGTTGTCAGACTCCTTTGATGCAACAAAAGGAGAACTGCTGTTGGTGAGATTTGGTATTTCTCCCGATAAAACCGATGGTGAGGCTTTAGAGGAGGTATCTTCTACATATAATCCCGATGACGCAGTACGGTTTGTTTTGCGATATCAAGATAGAATACTGGAAAACGCCAAGCGAGAGCGGAGTAATTATATCGGGTATTTGAAAAAAATCGGTTTACTGCATGCTAAAAAAGTTGTTTTATACGATTTTTGCTCGAAGGGCACTGTTCAGTTTGGACTATCAAAATTGTTAGGATCAGATGTGGATATTTTGGGAATGTACTTTGCCACTTTGGATCTAAAAAACGATGTAGATCATGGGCATAATTGTATTATTTCATTATTTGGAGATTGTACACGATATCATCCACGATTTAGTACAGTCAAAGAATTTATGTTCATGGAGGCAATTCTATCTGATCGTTATGAAACTCTGCTCTGCTGTGACGCTAATGGAGAGTTTATATATCAGGATGAAGTGAATGGCTATAGAGATTGTAATGCACTGGCTCAGATTCAACAGGGCATTTTATGTTTTGATCGATCTTTTCAAGCTTGGTCTGAGCTCATTGATACAGAGGAAGATGGAACATATCGTCATTTTTGTGATGATATTTTTGGTGTATTGTTTAACGGAAGCTGTGTAATTGGATCCCAAATAAAAAAAGCTGTGGTGATTGATGGAAGAAATGATTTTAAACCACCATACCAATTGCTCATGTAATAATTATTCAGACTAGGGAGGTACGGACAAAAGTTGGAATAAATACCTTCAGAAAGGATATTGCTTGCGATAGGTTTTAGAAAACTGGCACAGATTCTGTTCTGTTTCTTCCACGGTTACAGCGGTACAGCTCTTTTCCAGGTCAGGGATTACGTTTCGATGTCCCACCAGTTGACGTATCGAGTGAAAATGCAAACCTGATGGACGATCCACCGTTGCGACGGCTCTTGCGATACGCTTCTTTGATCGCCTGTAGCATACCGAATAGATCATCAATATTGCATAGATATATATTTTGGCTGCATTCACCAATAGTTCGTATGGATAGATGGAATGCACAAGAAAGATTAGTCACACTAATATTGTCAAAGGTGGGCTGTGGATGATGCAGACTATGAGTCAATGCTCACAAGAGTAAAGTATAAGATATTGAATGCTTGTTTTTGAGAAGGCATAAAATTTGGTTTTAATATTCCAACAAGTGAAGCAGCATGAGGTATCGGGATACACAGATTAAGGCTTTACTTGGTGGAATAACGCTGCGGAAAATGGAAGAAAAATATGGCGCTAATCCATTTATCCAATGAAGCCCCCGGGTATTTATCCATTGCAATTATCTGGATTAACATATATAATATTATTAAATTTACAAAACTGTATTTGTGTTTGTAAAATCCAGAAGAGAGCAGTATATTAATAAATTGGAATATTGATTGACTGGGGGCGGTGTTGGCAGATTGGAAGGATTGCGCAATAAGAAAGAGTCCAAAAAGTGTAAAATAGATCTCAAGCTGTTTGCTATAGCAGCTGTTATGACTTGTTTGCTGCTTTTTGGATTATTCCGGATCATCATTATCCGTAGTGCAGCCTGCACATATGTGATGACAGACGGTGAGCGGCATGAAACTGTGCGTCTCTATCCCGGAACGGTGGAGGAGGCATGCAGTAAAGCCGGGTTCCGCAATGTTGAGGTTGTCAATCGGAAAGATGATGACGGTATTATTTATTTGACACTCAAAGAAACCTTTGATGTGTCAATCGAGACCAGTGACGAGACATTAACCGTACGCACGGCTCCTTGTACAGTAGGGGAGCTTCTGGAGGCAAACGGTATCAGTGTTGGCAGCGATGATATTGTAACACCGGATATGGACGATTGGCTGTCGAAAAGCACCCATATCACAGTCACGCGTGTCACTTTTACAACAGCAACAGAAACAGAAGACATCCCATTCTCCGTAGAGATACAGTACGATGACCAACTGCTTAAGGGAAAGCAGGAAATTGCCAGATATGGTGAAAATGGAGAAAAAAGTATTGAATACTGGGTTGAGGAACATGATGGAGAAGAGGTTTCTCGCGAGGTTATCAAGGAGGAAGAAGTAAAGTCCCCCATCAATTGCATTGTTAAGCAGGGAATCCGGATTGTCCAGAGCAATCAGGAGGAGCTGGCCGTTTCTGAGGAGCCACAGGCAACAGCAAACAATCAAACTTTGCCTGCAATTCAGCCGGAAACGGAGAGCACCGGTGAACTGTCGACGGCGGGGCGCTCACAGGTTTGGTCTGTTCCCGCAGGAATCCAAGACGATACAGAGAAGAAAATTATTACAGCGGGCGACGGTTCGAGTTATGAATATACGGCTGTGATTGATGTAACCGCAACCGCCTATCATCGAATAGAAGATGGCGGTGAAATCACCGCATCCGGTACGGTGACGCAATACGGAACCATTGCGGTTGATCCGCGTGTGATTCCGCTTGGCAGTAGGCTGTATGTGGTATCGGATGGCGGGGATAAATCTTGGTCCTATGGACCGGGTCTGGCAGAGGATACCGGTGGATTGATTAAGGGAGCCAAGATTGACCTGTTTTTTATGACAGGTGAAGAGGCAACTGATTTTGGCATCCGTCCGGCCAAAGTGTACATCTTAAAAGATTAATGTATGGTATTAACTGCGCTGCTGCGTGGTCGATACAAATAATAGCGATTCTCAAAAAGGGTCGCAAATGCAAAGGGAGGTGGCTTGAAATGATGGACAGCATTGCCGCAATGTCTGTGAACACGTATGCGGCACAGTTTCAGCAGAGCGTTTCTATCTCGGTAGCGAAGAAAGCAATGGACTCCACAGAGTTGGCAGCGCAGGAATTATTGAGGATGCTTCCGGATACTTCCGGCATGGGACAGGTCATTGACACATACGCATAAAAAAGAACGGCACCGAAAGTGCCGTTCTTTTTTATGCGTTTTCCATTAGGAAGTTGGCGTGGTTTTAACCGCAGTCTCACCTTGGGTCAGCAGATCATCAGGGATATCGGTTGGGAATTCGATTTGCTCCACTTCGTCAGAGGTTTCCCCGACTTGACGATACAGGGAGGCGTAGTCAGAGGATATAAAATAAGTACCCATTAGAGAGTTGGTTCCCACAGAATTCTTTCCGTATACATACACCGTCAAGCATGCTTGCCCGTCCACCATAACGAAGCCGGGACCGGGCTTGAGACTGTATTCCGACATAGATTGGCCGGGAAGTCCGATTTCAGCCGGCGTGACCGTACTCATCATCGCTTTTGCGCCGGAGAAAGAAAGGAATGTACCGGCTTCCTCCAAGGAAGTGACGAAATCCTGTCCATCGGTTTTATCCAATGTAATGAGGAAACTGGTAGGAGTCCAGTCGATGCGCACCCGAAAACGCATCTGAGTATCATATTCATAGGAAGAGTAGGGAAGCGGTGCGGAATCTTCAGATGCTTCGGTATTTTCTGAGGAATCTGCCTCCATATCCATTGAAGCAGACGGCGATTGCTTTTTCTGCGGTGCACCGCTGCTGTCGGTTGCTACCGCTTGACGTATGAGGATAACAGAACCGGCATCACTATTAAAGGACGGTTCATTCTTGCCTTCGGTGTGCAGTGCAATATCATCACTCTCTAAAAGAGAGACATACGATTTGGCAATAGAAGCCGGTTGGCCTTCTACAAACTGCTGATAGTCGTAGGAAAGATAGTTGTGCGCTTCCGTTGCGGCAACAGCATTTCCGGCGTTCCCGGTTTCCCCATTGCTGGTGCCATCCGAGGTATCCTGTGCATCGGTTCCTGCAGTAGCGTTTTGATCGCTGGCTGCTGTATCCGGGCTGAGCGTTGCAACCAAACGCCCGCCGGTCTCACCGGTTATGAACTGCTCGATAGAGGGGATGGTATCGCCTTCAAACGTATAGTAAGCGAGAAGATCCTCGGCCGACTCCCCCTTGCCGCCACAGGCAGAAAGCAGCGCACACAGGATTAGGGAAAACAATAATCCTTGTTTTTTCATTCGCTCTCTTTGATTCTCCTTTTAAAAAGTTTACAATATAATAGTACATGTTTTTGCAAGGAAACGCAAGGGAAAACCTGCAAAAAAAATTCATATTAAGAAAAAGCTGGCGATAAATAAAAAATAATAAATAATCGAAATCTGTCGTTATTTAAAAGCAAATTCTGACGATATAGGATATATCCTATGACGGTAAAAGGGTGGTTATGAAATGAAGAGTGTGAAAGGAAAAATATTGCTAGGCATGAGTGCCACAATAGTAATAGGTATGCTAGTAATCGGCATTGTGAGCATTGTAACGAGCCTGCAAAGCTCTAATGCCATGCTCAAAACGGCGATGGCAGGTACGGCCGAAATTGCTGCGGGCCGCGTGGAGTATGAACTGCTTTCCTATTCTGAGATTGCTACTGCGGCGGGACAAAGCCAAGTGTTGGGAAGCGAAGATGTTCCGCTGGAAGAAAAGCAGGAGTACATCAAGCAGCTGGCAATCAATAATAATATGACGCGTGGAAATCTGCTTGATTTACAGGGCAACAGCTATTTTGATGGTAACAACTATTCAGATAGAGAGTATTTCCAGCGTGCAAAAAATGGCGATAGCTTTGTCTCCACGCCGATGATAAGTAAGGTGACTGGTAAACTTTCTGTTCTGGTTGCGGCTCCGGTTTATCGGGATGGCGATGGCAGGAATGAAATTGTAGGCGTCGTGTATTTTGTTCCGGAAGAAACTTTTTTGAATAATATCATGTCAACTATCAATGTCAGCGACAATAGTTCGGCCCTTATGATGGATAAGACGGGTACTATAATTGCGGATGTTACGATGGACACGGTTACTACTCAAAATATCGAGGAAGAAGCGAAATCAAATTCTTCGTTGGAGCAGTTGGCTGCTTACTCGGTGGATATGCGAGCAGGAAACAGCGGTGTCGGTGAGTATAGCCTCGATGGGGTGACCAAATTATTCGCTTATGCACCAGTCAATAATACGGATGGCTGGAGTTTGGGCATTTCTGTTCCCAAGTCGGATTTCATGGGTGAGGTTTACACCTCAGCAATCATTATGGGCATTCTGATTGTTGTGATTCTTCTGATTGGTACGATCATTGCAATTCGTCTGGCACAGTCGATTAGTAAGCCGATTCAACTTTGCGCTGAGCGCATTCGCAAGCTGAGTGAGGGTGACCTTTCTTCTCCGGTTCCTGAAATCCATACCAAGGATGAAACTGGCAGACTGGCGAAACAGATGGCAAGCATTGTAAAGAACCTACAGGATCTGATTGGTGACGTTGGTTATCTACTTGGCGAGATGGCGAATGGCAACTTCAATGTTCGTTCCCGTGATTGCAATTATTACATTGGTGATTACGAGCAGCTTCTCCAGCATGTTCGTGGTATCAATATTGGGTTGAGCAATACATTGGCGCAAATCAATACAGCATCCGCTCAGGTATCTGCGGGCGCAGAACAGGTTTCTTCCGGTGCACAGTCGCTGGCACAGGGTGCAACGGAGCAGGCAAGTGCGGTTGAGGAACTTTCTGCCACCATTAATGATATTTCGGCTGATAGTCAGCGCACATTGCAATTGTCAATGCAGGCGAAAGAAGCTGCGGATAGAGCAGGTGGAGAAGTACAAGCGAGCGGAGAATACATTGCAACACTGGGTAATGCTATGAGCAATATTTCTGAGTCTTCTCAGGAAATCAGCAAGATCATTTCGACCATTGAGAATATTGCATTCCAGACTAACATTTTGGCGCTCAATGCAGCGGTTGAAGCTGCACGCGCGGGTGCTGCTGGTAAGGGATTTGCGGTTGTTGCGGATGAGGTTCGTAATCTGGCTCACAAGTCGGATCAGGCGGCCAAGGCAACAAAGGATCTGATTGAAAAGTCGATTGGCGCGGTTAATGAAGGCGTTACCATGATGCAGAAGGTAAGCGAGGCAATTGGTAGTGTGATGGAATCGGCAGGCATCGCGGTATCCGGTATGGATGAGGTTGCCGAGGCGGTTCAGCGTGAGACGGATTCGATTGTCCAGATTACGCAGGGCATTGACCAAATCTCCAGCGTTGTGCAAACAAACTCTGCAACTGCGGAAGAGTCTGCGGCAGCGAGTGAGGAGCTGTCCGGACAGTCTGAGATGCTCAAAAGTCTGATTGGCGGTTTCCAGCTGCGGCAGGAATAATTTTATAAGTGCAGTGCAACCCCCGCCAATTGTAGGTGGGGGTTGTCGTTTTTATTCTTATTTTTGCTATGGTTTTGACGATATACTATCATATATCTTTTAGGGATAGGAAGGAGATGGTGTTCTGAGATGAAACGGAGCTGTAAAAGGTTGTTGGCGCTGGTTTTGTCGGCGCTTGTCATGCTCCCGTCCGCAGCATTTGCGGCTGATTCGGAAGTGGAGCAGGAACAAAAAGATGGTGTAACGGTGAAATTCACACAGACATCTTCGTTTACTGTGGATCCAGAAGAAGCGTCGGCATTCATTCAGCCAAACGAGAAACAAGACTTCAAAATTACGCTGGACGAGGGGCGGAGACTGGATAAAATTACTTTTACTGTAAAGGGTTCTTTGCCGGAACAGCAGGAAGAAGTTACGCTTGACAGTACGCATCTAGAGGCTACGGCTAAGGACGTTACTATCCAGATGAATGCTTGGCCGGAGCGGTCGCGCAGCTTTGTGCTGACGGTTTCTGCCGGAGCCATATCGGGCTTGATGGATGCTGGGATCAGTTGCCAAAGCACATTTGAGGATTATAATATGCGCATTCATGAGGAAACCGGGAATGCGAGGGTGAACGGCAATGAGGGCAGCAAGGTTGCGCGCGGGAAAAAGATTTCGCTTAGTGCTGTGCCGGAGGATGGATATCGACTAAATAGCCTGATTATCCAATACGGCACAATTAAGGAAACACTGACAGCGGGCAACGCAAATTGGAACGGCTTGAATGTGACGTGGAATGCAGAAGGGGAGAGTACGGTTTCGGGAGAACTGTATGCAGATCTGGATGTACAAGTCGTTGTAGAAGAGATCCCGATTGTGTATAAGCTGACAGTAAATGTGAGCGATGGACTGGTGCTGGAGCGGCCAAGCAGCAGTGTGACCAGTGTAGGGCAAGGCTATACGAGCGAGGTGCGTGTGAGCACGCGCCCTGGCTATATCATCAGTGATTTTACTGTGGCTTACGGAAAAAGTTATGCAAGCTGGGCAACCGGACAAACTTTTCTGACGATGGGCAATGATCGTGTGCAGGTACATGAGAACGCAGACGAGGTCTGGTTTTTCCTGCCGGAAATGTATGTCGACACTGCGGTGACTTTTGCGTCGACGTATGATCAAAATAATATTCCGATTGAAACCGAGGAAGGCTCGCGCATCAATATAGATACCAATTGCGGAGATACCGTGGCGCGTGGAGATGATGTTGAGTTTTATGTCAGCACAACATCAGATCGTTATTCAGTGGAGAAAATTACGCTTACTATTGGCAACAGTTCAAGCTCTGTGAAGCCATCGGCTGGCGAAATCCGTGTGAATAACAAGAATTATGAGATTGAGGATTTGGGCGGCGGAGAATATGTGGTGTACGTCGGTAATGTGACGGAACCGGTAAAGCTATACGCTACCTCGTCCTCCTCTGGTTCCGTTTCCAGACCGACATTGACTATATCTTCCTCCAGTCGCATGACAATTACAAAGAGCGTGTCCTCAAGCAGAATTGATGCAGGGGACGATGTTATCTTTTACTTCACACCGGACAGGAATTATCAAATTGACGAGATTACTGTCAAAATAGGCGACAACAGCCGCACTGTGGGCGCGGAAAAAACATCAATACGAGTCGGCAGCACTACCTATCAGATGAGCCGTAATTCTAACGGTGTCGTATCGCTCTATTTGACAAATATCAACGAAAATGTGACGGTTTCTGGGCGGGCATATTACTCCACAGATTCTGTGGCACCAACAAATACGATACGCTTGAATACCTCCACTCGCAGTGCGTTTATGAACGGCTATTCTGACGGCACCTTCCGGCCGGAAAATTACATGACACGTGCGGAAGCAGTAGTGATGCTTTACCGGATGTGTACGGTCAATATTGAAAATGACTACACAACAAGTGTCTATCGTGATGTGCCGCTGGGGATGTGGTGTACGCAGGAAGTGAACGCTTTCGCGCGAGCAGGTATTATTGATCAAACAACATATTTTTATCCGGATCAATATATTACACGCGGAGAATTGACAGAGATGCTCTATCGCTTATCTGGCTCACCGAGTGTGAGCAGCAGCGCGACGCGATTTAGTGATGTCAGCGGGACATCAAACAGCAATGCGATTCGCTATGCTACTTCGGCTGGATGGATCAATGGCTATCCGGACGGCACCTTCCGGCCCTATGCCTATATTGCACGCAGCGAGGTTGCGACAATGATGACCCGAGTATTGAATCGCTCATCGGGCGGTGGCGGCATATCTTATAAGGATGTTCCGTATACATATTGGGCATATCGCTATATTCAGCTTGCATCTTCCTATATATAATACAGTAACGGATCCGGCAATAAAGCCGGATCCGTTAATTATTTGAAAGGTGAACAGAAATGTAATGATATTATACAAGTATAAATACATTACAGTGCATATATCCAACAAAATTACCAAATCGTTTCATAGTCTGATGCTTTCAAAATGAAAAAATTTTGCAAATCGCATGCGATGCGCTGCGTTAAATTCCTAAAAGCATGTAAAAAATGAAAAATGGACTATGATTGTGCAATTTGCCCAGCAATGTTATAAATTGGTGTCGAAAGTAGTTGAAAAAGTCAACAATCTATAGTACAATATAAATAAATCTTTAGGTTGATTTAATTACGCTGGTATTGGAGGTCCGGTAAAATGAATTCGATAACCAACAATACGCTTTTGATGATGGAGCGTTCCATGGACTTCTTGTGGACAAAGCAGACGGCGATTTTGGATAATCTCGCCAATGTGGAGACACCAAATTACAAAACCAAATATGTTACTTTTGAGGAAGCATTCCGGTCGCGTTTACAGGCTGCAGCGAATGGCAGTGCATTAGATATGCGAGATGCGTTGGAAGGTGCACAGGCTACAATTCACGTTGCCGACAACGAAACCGCCCGTATGGACGGTAATGGTGTGGATGCTACGGAGCAAAGTATTGAGTTAGCCAGAAACGCTTTGCAGCAGCAGCATGTGATGAATGCGATTTCTACGGATTTGGCGCTGATTCGGACCGCGATTCGCGGACAATAAGGGAAAGGAGAATAAGTCATGGCATTTCTAAGCTCGATGAACATTACCGGCTCTGCGCTGACAGCGCAACAGCTCCGGTTGGATGTTATTTCGGAAAATGTTTCCAATATCAATACCACACGTGTAGAAGGGGGAGAAGGCCCTTATCAGCGCAAGATGGTGGTGATGGAAGCGGATGGAGGAAGAAATACATTTCGTCAGGTGCTCGCGCAAGCTGCGGGTAGTGTTCCCGCGCAAACATATAATTTGTCACAAACGGGCGGTGTCCGTGTCACGCAAATCGTGGAGGATACCAGCCCTTTTAAGTTGCAGTACGATCCTAACCATCCGGATGCAAATGCGGACGGGTATGTGGAAATGCCGAATGTGGATTTAGTCAAGGAGATTACGGATGCTATGGCGGCAACGCAAGCGTATTCTGCCAATGTCACAGCATTTAATACCTTAAAAACGGTTGCCACGCGGGCACTTGATATTGGTAGATAAATAAGGAGGAAAATACAATGGCGACGATTGGTTCGATACAGCCCTTGTGGGATTCGATTTCTCTGAATAGAATGACTTCACAGGAGAATACAGCTTCTTCGCAAAACGGTCTTCCGGTCTTTGCGGATGTATTTCAGAATGCAATTAATAATGTGAAGCAAACCGATGCAGAGTATAGTCAGGCACAGTATTTGTTGGCGACAGGCCAGTTGGACAATCCAGCTGTTGCAACCATTGCCGGCACGAAAGCACAGCTTTCTGTTCAGCTGCTTGCGGAATTGAGAAATAAAGCACTGGATGCCTATAGTGAGATTTCGCGCATGAGCATATAATGTAACTGCTAACCCTCCAGTATGAGGGAAACTCTGGGATGAGGCGGAGAAGTATAGTGAAAGAGAAATTTCAGAGCGGTCTAAACAAGGTAAAAGACTTATATGTAGGGGAACACAAGTCCAAGTATATTAAGATCACCGCGGTCGCATTGGTCGTGGTTATTGCTGTTTCCGTAATTCTCGCACTGGTCTTGAACAATCGTCCATATGAAACGCTGGTCACCGGACTGACGACGGACGAGGCTTCGGCGATTGTTGGTAAACTGGATGAATATGGTGCGACAAATTACAAAATAGAGGGTGACACGATTAAGGTGCCCAAGGATGAGGTTACCAATTTGCAGGCAAAGCTACTGGTGGACGGATATCCTAAGAGTGGCTTCCTGTACGGTACTTATCTGGATAACGTCGGTATGATGTCGAGCGAATCCGATCGGGAAACCCTGAGAAATTATGAGTTGCAGGATCGCATGGCTGCGGTCATCCGCAACTTCTCGGGTGTTAAGAATGCAGTCGTGGATATTACGCCTGGCTCCGATCAGCGCTATGTGCTGGACAGTGATAACGCGACACCTGCGACCGCTGCTGTTTTTGTTGAGATGCAGGATGGCGGTGCGTTGCCGGAAAATTATGTGGATGCAATCGGTAACTTTGTTGCGCATAGTGTAAAGGGTCTGGATTTTGAAAGCGTAACGATTACGGACTCCATTGGCAATAGCTATACACCGGGCAATACGGATACTTCGACGGCATCCGCATCGGATCTTAAGATGCGCTTGGAGAATCAGGTAAATAATCGTGTTCGCAATGAAGTTTTGCAGGCGCTCAGTCCAATTTACGGTTCGGATAACGTACGCGTTAGCGTAACCAGTACAGTGGATGTCAGCCATCGTGTGCAGGAGACCACTGAGTACACTACACCTGAGGGTGCGCCGGACGGCGAGGGCATCATCGGCCGTCGGGAGTACGATCAGGAACTGATACGCGGCGAGGATGTGGCAAACGGCGGTGTCGTTGGTACAGCGACCAATGCTGATATTCCGACTTATATGGAGTCGCAGAATGTCATAAATGGCAATGAGCAGTATATTAAAAATAGCGGTACCGAGGACATGAATGTCAACACCTCTACCGAGCAGAGTGAGCAAAACTTTGGTGTCGTGACCGATGTAATGATTGCGGTTACCATCAATCAGGATACTGCCGGTAATGTGGGTACGGCGCAGCTTATCAGCCATATTGCACGTGCGGCCGGTATTTCTACAGACCAGCAGGCGGATAAGATCAATGTGCTGGTCGCACCTTTCTATAATCCGGATGCAGGGAATGTAACTGCGCCGCTCCTTTCGGGCCTACAGATTCCGAAGTGGGCACTGTATGCTGGTGCAGGCGTAATTGGTCTGCTGTTGCTGTTGATTGTCTTGCTGGTGATCCGTTCCAAACGCCGCAGAAAGGCGCAGGAATTGCTGTTGGCGCAGCAGGCTGAGGAGCTTGCGGCACAAGAGGCTGCAGCTGCCGAGCAGGCTCAGGAGCAGATTGATAATGTTCTGGAAATCAAGAACGAGAAGAGTATGGAACTGAAACAGGAGATTCGCAAGTTTACGGAGGAGAATCCGGAAATTGCGGCACAGATGATCCGCACATGGCTTAGAGGGGAGGGTGCAAATGGCTGAGCAAGAGTTGACGCCTGCACAAAAAGCGGCAACCGTGATCGTTGCCATTGGCACGGAAAAGGCATCTCGAATTTATCAGTACATGAATTCGGACGAGTTGGAGCAGCTGACCATTGAGGTAGCGAAGCTTGGCTATGTCGATCCCGAAACAACACAGCAGGTGCTGGAAGACTTTTATCAGATGTGCCTAACCAACAAGGCTATTACCGAGGGTGGTATGGAATATGCCCGTTCGGTATTGCAAAAGGCATTTGGTGAACAGGCGGCAGAGCAGCTGCTCAGTAAGGTTACCAAGGCGCTCAGCAACCGCTCGTTTTCGTTCCTCAACAAGACAGATGCGAAAACGTTGCTTTCTACGCTGCAGCATGAACGTGCGCAAACTATTGCTCTGGTTTTGTCCTATATCGAACCGGAGAAGGCGGCCTCGGTACTGGAAGAATTACCGCCTAAGAAGAAACTGCGTGTGGTAAAGAATATTGCGCGCATGGAGAGTGCTTCACCGACGGCAGTAAAGATGATAGAGGACGAGCTGCAGAAGAAGTTCTCCAGCCTGATTGTTACGGAGAATGTGCAGATTGGTGGTCTGGATCATATTGCTGCGATTATGAACAATTTGGAGCGTTCGAGCGAGAAGTCGATTTTCGACGGTCTGGAGAAAAGCGATGGTACGCTGGCCGAAGAAATCCGCAAGCGTATGTTTGTATTCGAGGATATCGTACATATGGACGACCGTTCTGTACAGCGTTTTGTTCGCGATTGCGATATGCGCGATCTTGTCCTGGCACTCAAGGGGGCCAACAAGGATGTTACAAACAAGCTGTTTTCCAACATGTCTACGCGTATGCGTCAGAATATCGAAGAAGACCTCGAAATTACTACAAATGTGCGTATTCGTGATGTGGAAGAGGCACAGCAGCGTATTGTCGGTATCATTCGTGATCTGGAAGAGCGCAATGAGATCATTATTCTGAAGGGCGGAAAGGATGAGATCATTGCCTAGTATTCTGAAGTATTTCATGAAACCGAAGGCTGAAGAATACGAGCTGCCGGATGAGGAACAGTTGGTAAGCCAGCTGGAGGAGATGATCCGCTTCAAGGAAAGTATCCATAGTGAAGACGCGGCGGATGGAAAACCTGCGGAAGAGGGCAAGGCGGAACATGATGCCAAGGCGGAAGCGCAGGAGCAGGAAATACAGGAGCCAGAAGGCGGAAGCTTTGAAAAAGCACTGTCGCTGGCGCAGGCACAGGCAGATGAATTAATCCGTAATGCACAGGCCCAGGCAGAGCATATTATAGAAGAGGCGAAGCAGGCTGCCGAAGCGGAAGTAGCGAGAATTCACCAGCAGGCATCCGAAGAAGGCTATAGCCAAGGCTATGCGGAGGGGCGGCGTCAAGGTGAGCAAGAAGCATCCGCTGCGATGCTTAAGGCGGCACAGGAATCTGTGGAGGCAGTGCAGCAGTTCCTCACGCAGGCAAGCAATATGCGTGATGAAAAGATTGATAAGCTTAGTGGCGAGGTGTTGGATGTTGCTGTAGCTGTGGCGGAAAAGGTGATCCATGTCAGCTTAAAAAGCAGTGAAGAGATTATCAAACGCATGATCATTGCAGCAACTGAAAAGATGAAGCGTCGCGAATGGGTACAGATTTATGTTGCAGATTGCGATGTGAAAGGGGTTGCACAAAGCGATCCATCCCTGACAGCGGCATTGTCCAGCTTATCAGATCACATTAAAATTGTTCCCATGCGGGATGCCGAGACAGGAACCTGCATTGTGGAAATGCCGGATGAGATTATCGATGCAAGTGCTTCAACGCAGCTTGAAAATATTCGTTCGGTCATCCATGAGAATTTTTCATAGCCTGTTCGGGGAGAAAACCTATGTTTGAGCAAGTCATTCAACAAATTAAAGACGGCGATATGTTGAGCCGCACCGGCAAAATCGAGAATATTGTCGGCATGTCAATTGAAGCGTCAGGTGGACGCGGGGCAATCGGCGATATTTGCCGCATCTATTCTGCAGAGTCGAACAGTCAGGTGCTGGCCGAGGTGGTTGGCTTCAAGAGTGACCGCATGCTGCTGATGCCGTATCAGAATATGAATGGACTTGCGCCCGGCAGCTTTGTGCGGAATACCGGACGTCGACTGCGTTTGCAGGTTGGAGATTTCCTGCGTGGGAGAATTATCAATGCGATGGGCAAACCCATTGACGGACTGGCCCCCTTCCCGGAAGGGGATAGCTACTACGTGGACAGTCCGTATATCAACCCGCTGACGCGACCGCCGATTCGCACACGTGTGGACTTTGGCGTGCGCGCGATTGACTCAACGCTGACGATTGGCAAGGGACAACGTATCGGTATTTTTGCAGGTTCAGGCGTCGGTAAATCCACTCTGATGGGTATGATCGCGAAGAACGTAAAAACTGATATCAATGTGATTGCACTGGTTGGCGAACGAGGACGTGAGGTGCTGGAGTTTGTCCAAAAGGATTTGGGTGAAGAAGGCATGCGCCGCTCAGTACTGGTGGTTGCAACCTCTGACCAGCCTGCTATGCTGCGTATGAAGTGCCCCTCTGTTGCGACTGCAATTGCAGAGTATTTTCGGGATCAGGGGAAAGATGTTCTTCTGATGATGGATTCGCTGACGCGTTTTGCTATGGCGCAGCGTGAAATTGGTCTTGCGGTCGGTGAACCCCCGGTAGCACGTGGCTATACGCCGTCTATTTACGCGGAGTTGCCCAAATTGCTGGAGAGAAGCGGTAATTTTGAACGCGGCTCTATCACCGGTGTTTATACTGTATTGGTAGAGGGCGATGACACGAATGAACCTATTGCAGATACCGTCCGTGGTATTCTGGATGGACATATCGTTCTGTCTCGTAAGCTTGCCAATGCAAACCATTTTCCAGCAATAGATGTATCAGCGAGTATTTCCCGTCTGATGGTTGAGATTGTTTCTCCCAAGCACAGAGAGCTTGCAAGTAAATTGCGTGATATTCTGAGTGTCTATGAAAAAAACGAGGATTTGCTATCTATCGGTGCTTATAAGGCAGGGACAAACCCGCGATTGGATTTTGCGATTTCAAAAATAGATCAAATCAACGCGTTTTTGATGCAGGGTATCAATGAATCTTTCAGCTATGACGAAAGCCTGCATCAGTTGGAGTCAATTTTACAGTGATTCGTAGAGGAATACGAAAGAAAAGGGGATGATTCCAATGAAGAAGTTTCGTTTTTCGATGGAGACGGTGCTGCATTATCGAGAGCAGCTCTTGGACACGCTCCGCATTGAACATGCGGCCGCAATTGCGCGTATGCGTGAACAAGAAGCGGTTGTCGCAGCGTTGCAGCAGCGGTTTGATGAGGTCAACAAAGAGTATCGTGACAGAAAGCAGCAAGGTATGACCATTGCAGATGCGGTTGGATATGACCTGATGCTGCGTGTACAGGAAAAAGAAATCCAAAAAGCACTTGAGATACTTCTTTTGCGCAAAAAGGAAGAAGAAATCAAGCGCAACGAAGTGATTCACGCGAAAACGGATAAAGCGACTATCGAAAAACTCAAAGAGAAAAAATGGAAGCTTTATCAAAAATCTGTGCAAAAGAGCGAAGAACAGTTTATTGATGAATTTGTATCCAACGCCCGTGTGATGGCAGGCGCGGCTGTCCATTAAAAGGGCACCGCGGGCGTTGTTTGTGCCGCGCCTGCCTTTATTCTCAGGTGAAAGGAGGTGAGAGTGAAATGAATATGGAGCAGATCAACATGATGATGCAGTTGATGATACAGCAAGGTCAGGTGTCCGGTTCGGGTGCGGGACAGGATTCGAATGGCGATTCTTTTCAGGATATGATGTCTCAGAAGCAAGAATCGATATCGTCCAATAAACCCAGCTCGAATGATCAGCAGACTCAATCCAAGCCAGTCCAGAATGATACCGCGCAGCAAACCGAGCAAAATCCGCAGGAGAATATTCCTCAGGTATCGGATGAGGTGCGGCAGGCGTTGGCGGGAATGTTGCTTCAGCCGTATGTTGTGCAGGATGTTGCGGTGCAGCAGACAGCGCAGCAAAATGTGGATGTTGCAACTACGATGCCGACGGTGGATGCGGTTGTTACCCAGACCGTGCAGACAGCGGTTGCAGCAGAAACGATGGCACCCGCAGTCCAGCAGGAGACAGTGCAGCCGACCGTTCAGGTTCCACAGCAGATGGTGACGGAACAGGTGCAGACCGCTCCTGAAGTAGTCGTAGCGCAGGAAGGTGTGCAGCAGCAAGGATTGCAAGATGCAGCAGCGCATACAGAACAGCAGCCGACTACCGATACCGCTGTTGGGCAGAAACTGATGGAAGCAGCGCAGCAGGACGATCAGCCTGTTGTTATGACGCAGCAGGAGCAGACTTTGTTCCGCGATGTGGAGACAATGCCCGTTAAGGTAGGCGATGCCACACCCACGGCTGATGTCAATGCGCCGGATATGGAAAAGCAACTGGCAGATACCATCAAGGCAAATCTGAGCACTGTGGGTGATAAGGTTCAAATTCAGTTGAAGCCGGAGAATCTTGGTCACATTACGATTGAGTTGATCCAGAATGGCAGCAAGCTCGGACTGGTCATCTACGCAGAAAGTTCAAAAACTACTTCGCTGCTGGCGCAGCACATGGGCAATCTGGGTGCAATACTGGAAGACCGTACGGGTCAGACAGTTCAAATTCAGGTGCATCAGCAGGAGCCTAAGCAGCCGCAGTACGATGGGCATAACCAGCAGAACCGGCAGCAGCAGGAGCGGCAATCCAGCCCGCAGCAGAGCAAGGCAGAGCAGGATAGCTTTTTGGGGCAACTGCGCTTGGGTCTTTATCAACTGGATACGATTTGATGGAAAGGAAGTGAGAAGATATAATGAGCGATTTGTTTATGCCTACGATAGCAAGAACTTCCACCCCTAATACTACTGGCAACACAAAAAACACCAAGGCATCTGGTGCGGATACGGACAATAATGTCGGTTATTTGAAGGATAGCAGCGGGGATAATCTGGCGCTGACAATGGAGGATTTCCTTCAGATGATGATTGTTCAATTCCAGAATCAGGATATTGATAATCCGGCATCTACAAGCGATATGATGAACCAGTTGCTTTCGATGTCGACGATTCAGGCTATGGCCACCATGACGGATGCGGCTACGATGTCCTATGCGGCTTCGTTGGTTGGCAAAACGGTTACTGTCGGTGAATATACCAGTGCCAGTGGTTTGAAGGAAATTGTTGGCCAGGTGACAGGTACAGGAACATATAACGGCGAGCAGGTTATTTTTGTAAATGGCAAGTCGTATGCTCTCAGCTCCATTATGGCGGTTGGTGAGTTGCCGGCGGAAGAGGAAACGCCAGAGGAAGGAACGGGTGGAACGGATGGTTCTGACACCCCCGTTTCCGGCGAGGACGGCGATAAAACATGATCGACCGAATTAGTGGCGGTAATTTGCTTGGCCAGCAGGTTCAGCAGACGTCACAAATTTCAACGGGTACTTTTAGTGATCTGCTCCGACAGCGCATGGAGCAACTTGGCACAGGCCAGCAGACAGCGCCGACCGTGGAATTTTCCAAGCATGCGCAGCAGCGTGCGGAAGAGCGGGGCATTGAAATGACTGATGCTTTGATGAGCCAACTTGCTCATTCTGTTGGCAAGGCACAGGAAAAAGGTGCTAAGAATATTCTGGTGCTGGATGCGGGACGTGCGTTTATTGTAAATGTGCCGCAAAACAGAGTGATCACGGCGATTTCGCAAGACGAAATGCGTGACAATGTATTTACCAATATTGACGGTGCTGTTCTTCTAAAGTAAGAAAGCAGGTCCTTTTATGGGTGCTTTGGAAGTCTGTCCGTATGACGGCTGCCGACGGCACCGTATGAATTGGAAGGAGCAAATAAAACATATGACAGGTTCTATGTACGCTGCAATTGCGGGTTTGCAGACCCACATGCAGAAAATGAATGTAATCGGTAATAACATCGCCAATGCTAATACCTATGGTTTTAAGCCGGGCGTTACTTCGTTCAGCGAGTCCATGTATACTTCAATCAGCAACAGTACCGAGGGCGGCAACCAATATGGTGGTACGAACGCATCGCAGATTGGCTATGGCTCTCAGGTTGCGTCGATTGACTTGAACATGTCCGGTGGTACTTATGCGCCGACCGGCATCAATTCCCATCTTTATCTGGATGGCAACGGTTTCTTTATGGTCGGCCCGAAGCCGGATGCGACAATTACTTATGAGCCAGATCCGAATAACCTGACGCTCAAGCGAGTGGGTAATTTCTTTCTTGATTCGGACGGTTATCTGGTCGATAGCAACGGCTATTGTGTTTATGGCTTCATGCCGCAGGGCACCGCAGACGGAACCATGGCAGAAAATGCTGATGGTAGTGTGATGTGGGATACGTGCCTGCGCCCGATTCGTCTGCCGGTTTCAGCGCCCGCAAGCAATACTGCTACAGGTATTAGAGAGGGTGGCGCGCTGTATCCTGAGATCGCGGTCGATACAAACATCCCGGCCTATCCGGCAGATATTAACGGTACCGCGGTCAATCAGGATAAGCGAGTTGATGTACAAAGCGTTAATCTGAGCGTTGACCAAAATGGTGTTGTCACTGCGGTGACGCAGGATAACCTTGCGATTGCTGTTGGTATTATCCCGATTGGCAGCGTTGTCAACCCCAATGGTCTTACAAAGGAAAGCGATGGCTATTATAAGGCAGGCAATAACGCAGGCGATGTTGTAGTCGGTACTTGCGGTGGGACTGTGGTAGGCGATTTGAATAATAATACCAATGCTACAAATCCCGATCGGATCACCTTGACAGGTGCAGGCGATACCAAGATTTTGTCCGGTGGTTTGGAATCTTCGAAAACAGATATTGCAACCGAATTTGCCGATCTGATTACGACGCAGCGCGGTTTTCAGGCCAATACCAAAATTATCACTGTTACAGATGAAATGTTGTCTGATTTGGTCAACATGAAGCGGTAATGAATCTCATTAATGGGTGATATTACGTAAAGACAGGCGACTGGGGGGAGGGTAACATCCCCTCCCTCCCGAGGCCTGAAATCTTTTGAAGTGGGGAAAGGTGAACGACATGATCCGGCTGACTAAATTAAATAGAGAACCATTTTTGCTAAACCACATGCAGATCGAGACAATTGAGATGATTCCCGAAACCAAAATTATTATGATGAATCATGATTATTACATTGTAAGGGAAACGCCGGAGGCGGTGGTTCGCCAAATTGAAAATTATACCGCAAGGGTGCGGGATATTTACCGTGAAATCACGATCTCCGATAAAAGAGGAGACTGAATATAGATAGAACTGCATTCTGACAACTCGTCATTTAGGCGGATTCAGATTGGGGGACGTGTGAGAAAATGAATTTAACTTTTATTCTTGGCATTGTAGGCGGTTTCATTCTGCTGATCTTAGGTATGTCGATTGGTGGTCAGGCCAATTTTGGACCGTTCGATTTTACACAGCTTGCAAACTTCGGTGATGCCGCCAGTATTTTTATTGTTTTGGGCGGTACCTTGGCAACGATTATCGCCGGTAACCCCGGCAAGATGGTTGCAAAATTTCCAAAGCATATAGGAATTATTTTTAATCAGAAAAAATTTAATCCGGCATCTGTAATTGACGAAATTGTTGAGTTCGCGCAGATTGCTCGTAAAAACGGCCTGTTGGCCCTGGAAGAACGCGCAAATCAACTGGAAGACCCATTTTTCAAGAAAAGCATCATGCTGATTGTGGATGGCAACGATTCAGATAAAGTGCGGGATATGCTGGCAAGCGATATAGAGCAGCTGAGCGCACGTCATGATGATGTTGCTTCGATGTATGAAAAGGCGTCAGCTGCCGCCCCCGCTTTCGGTATGGTCGGTACTCTGATTGGTCTGATCAATATGCTGGTCAATTTGGATGTCGAGAATGGTTCATCCGGCATTGGTCAGGATATGGGCACTGCGTTGATTACGACCTTCTATGGTGTTATTCTGGCAAATCTGGTTTTCAACCCGATTGCCAACAATCTGAGGACTCGAGATGAAGAAGAGTGTCTCTGTAGGCAGATAATTGTCGAAGGTGTTATGGCGATTCAGTCTGGTGAAAATCCCAAGTTTATTCGGGAGAAGCTGGAAGGATATTTGGAACAGAACGCAACAGGTGGCGGTTCTGAGAAGAGAAAAGGTCGCGGGAGACGAGGAAACGAGCAGGAATAATTGCTCAACCTTGGTAATGAGAGAAAGGAAGTTGCAGATGTGAAAAGACGGAGAAAGGGTGGGGGCGGAGCTAACTGGCAGGATACATATGGCGATATGGTCACGCTGCTTCTCTGCTTTTTCGTTCTGCTGTATAGTATGTCCTCCATCAATGAATCGAAATGGGCACTGATTGTGCAAAGTTTTAAGCGCGATGCCACGTTGCAAACGATGGACACGCATGGTGAGGGATCCGGTGATCAGACTGATGATCAGATTTCGAAGGAGGATGTCACTGAGGCGCTCAATCAAATCGCAATGGCGCTCAATGAATACAGCGAGAAAAATAATCTGCAACAGCAGATGTCAATCACACAAGGCGCGGATTATGTGTTTATTACGTTCCGCGATGCAGTGTTTTTTGAAGGTGACAGCTATGTGCTGTTGGATTCGGGAAAGCGTATGCTTGATGAGGTGGCCAATGCAATTGCGCCGCAGAATAATCTGATTGATGAAATGCGTGTGATGGGCCATACCTCGCAGGGTGATCCAACAAAGCCGAATAATCCTACAGTGGACCGCTTTCTTGCATCTAACCGTGCTTCAACGGTAACGGTATATTTGCAGGAAAAGAATGTAATTGATCCGGATAAGTTAGTTAGCGTCGGATATGGACAATGGCGTCCGATTGCCGGTTTTGATAATGACACAGAGCGCGCTAAAAACCGCCGTGTAGAGATTATGATTACCGGCATGAATCCGGACAGCGCGGAAAACAGCGTGGATAAGTATTTTACGATACGCGAAGGCGAAGCCGAGTAGAGTTAAGAGTTAAAGGATTTGTTATAAATGTCTGAAGTTTTATCACAAAGTCAGATCGATGCCTTGCTTGCTGCCGCTCGAAACGGTGACATGGACGTGGCAACGGCCGAAAAGGATAAATCCGAGGAAAAGAAGTATCCGAAATACGATTTCTATAGCCCGAAAAAATTCACGCGGGATCGCATGAAAATGATCAGCAGTATTTTTGAAAGCTATGTGCGGATTCTATCCTCTCGGCTGAATGCTTTACTACATATGTCGTGCGAGTTAGAGGTTGATTCGGTAGAAGAACAACGGTATTTCGAGTTTTCCAATGCCTTATCAGAGCGAGATGTGTTAACACTGGCAGAGGATTCGTTTGATGATACGGCGGAGAAGGAACCGGTTCTCTTTCATATTACAACAGGCATCATGTTAAGTATGCTTGACCGTTTGCTCGGTGGCGATGGTGAAACCGAGGGGGAAGTGAGTTCGGACTATCAATATACGGATATTGAATTACGCCTGTATACGGACCTCATGAATAATTTGATTGACAGTCTGTCCAGTGCGTGGAAGAATTATATTGATCTCAATTTCAAATTCCAAAGAGTTGAGGTCAATCCCACTCTGGTGCAGTTAATCGGATTGGAAGAGGCTGTTGTCATTGTTGGCATCACAATTCGTACTCCGGTCAGCAGAGGGCGTTTCAGCATTGTTCTGCCAGGTACCATGCTCAGCGATGTGTTCGGCTTGATGAACCGGGAAACGGCAAGCATCAGGCAGACCAATCAACATGACAGCGAAGAGATTATGGATTACTTGCGTGGTTCAGATCTGGAGATTACAGCTGAATTTCAACATACTACCCTGCAGCTGGAGGATATATACCATCTGCATGTTGGTGATATAATCTTCTTAGATCAGCCAAAAGATTCAAAAATCTTTTTGAATATTGGTGGAAAGCGATGGTTCGACGGCAAGATGGGTGTATTTCAAAAGAACAAGGCTGTGCGGATAGATAAAACTTATGTGCTATCCGACAGGGAAAATATGCAGGATGAAGGAGAGAGGCAGTAAGAATGGGATCGAATGTATTTAGCCCAATAGCAATTGATGCGATTGGGGAAATCTTTAATATCAGTCTGGGCTCCTCCGCGACTGCGGTTTCCAATATGCTCGCACGTCGCGTTGATATCACAACGCCAACGGTGAGTGTAGTTTCTGCAGATGAGTTTACGTTAGGTGATTTACAGCCTGCCATTGGTGTAAAAATTGACTATGTAGCAGGCCTCAGTGGCAGCAATATCATGTTGCTCAAACGGAGCGATGTGCGGGAAATTGTTGATATCCTCATGGGCAGCACGACAAAAGATGAGGATTTCAAAATCAATGAACTGAACATGAGCGCAATTTGTGAAGTCATGAATCAGATGATGGGTGCTGCATCTACCGCGATGTCCGATTTTTTGAACAGAATGGTCAACATCTCGACGCCGCAGGCGTTTGAAATCGGCAGTTTAGAGGAATTTATTGATACATATTTTCCTTCAAGCGGTATTTTGGTGATAGTTCGCTTTAAATTTAGTATTGAAGATACGGTAGAAAGCGAATTTATGAGTGCGCTCAGCATGGATTTGGTACGAGAGCTATTGAAGGGCTTTGGTATTGAAGGGGAGGACGTCGGTGTGATTGGCGAAGAGTTGATGGAAAAGTCTGTAACTCAGCCTGCTGTGGCAGCGGAGTCGGAGACATCTAGCGATAGCGGTGCACCCATGAGCCAGGAGGAGATTGAAAGACTAATGACGCAGAGTTTTGCAGAAGAGCAGGCGATGCAGAAAAATGCAGCTTCGCAGCCTGCTGCATCTGCGGAGCAATCGGCACAGTCGCAGGTAGCTGAAGCACCTGCGCCACAGCAAACACCCGTGCAGCCTGTGGCCCAGCCACAGCAAGAGGCGGCTGCGCAGACGATGCAACAGATGTCGCCGGAGATGCAGCAGCAATATGCTTCAATGCAATATCCGCCATATGGAATGCAGATGCCGTATCCGCCGATGTACTATATGCCTCAGCAGGCTGCTCCGGAGCCGAAAGCCATTAAGACAACCAAGCCGGCTATGCCAACATTTGAAGAGCATACAACCATCCTGAACGAAGAGCAGGAAGGCAATCTGGATCTGCTGATGTCTGTTCCGGTTGATGTTGCAGTTGAAATTGGTCGGACACGTCGGAGAGTAAAGGATATTTTGAACTATACCAAGGGTTCGCTAGTGGTGTTGGACCGATTGGCAGGTGACAGAGCGGATCTCTACGTAAATGGTAAGTGCATCGCCAAAGGTGACATCGTTGTGGTGGATGATAACTTTGGATTGCGCATTGCCGAAATTATCGAGCCTCTTGCGCTGGAAGACCTTTAACGAACAATAATACTTGACATATTATTCTGATAAGCGAAAAGGATGGGATGAATCATGGCAAAGATTTTGTTAGTAGATGATGCGGCATTCATGAGAATGATGGTAAAAAATACCCTCAATGAGAATGGCTACACCGAAACATATGAAGCGAGCGACGGTGCGGAAGCAGTTAATAAATATTCAGAAATCCAGCCTGATCTGGTTATTATGGATATTACCATGCCTAATATGGATGGTTTGGAAGCCTTGAAAGCAATTCGCAAGGCAGATCCGAATGCATCGGTTGTTATGTGCTCCGCAATGGGTCAGGAGGCAATGGTTATCGAAGCCATTAAATCCGGTGCGAAGGACTTTATCGTAAAGCCGTTTAAGCCGGAGCGTATCGTCAAAACGGTGAGCTCGATCGTAGGTCAGCCGTGATAGGATGAAATGGCTTTCCTTAATTGGTATGTGCCTGTGCGTTGCGGTGATTTTATTTCTGGCGTATTGGTTTACGCGCCGCATCGCTATGGGTAATTTGAGTGGGACCATTACATCGGGCGGTCATATGCGACTCTACGATCGGTTGCCGCTGGGACAAAACAAAGCGGTGGTTGTAGCGCGCATTGGACTGCGCTGGTTTGTGCTTGGTGTTTCAGATGAGCAAATTACACTGCTTACCGAACTGACCGAGGAAGAATCGCGGATCTGGAGACAGACGAAACAGGTGGGTAGTGAAGCTGCCGCACCGAAGTTTTCTGATATCATTTCGGATGTGCTGCGTAGAAAAAATGACAGGAAGTAGGAAGGAGCGTGTTTTATGCCGGATGGCCTAATTAATGTAAACGGCGACAGCGTACAAACACTGGAAATACTTTTCTTGACCACTGTCATTGCACTGCTTCCGTCCATGCTGATCATGATGACTTCGTTTACAAGAATCATCATTTCGCTTTCTTTTCTGCGAACGGCTATGGGAACGCAGCAGAACCCACCCAATATGGTACTGATTGGCATTGCATTATTTCTGACACTGTTTATTATGAACCCGGTGTTGACACAGATTCAGCAGACAGCATATGAACCATATACAAGGCAGGAAATCACGCAGGAGGAAGCGATTGACCGAGCGACGGTTCCTTTGAAGGAGTTCATGCTGCGGAATACAGAGCCTTCGTCGCTGACATTGTTCTGTGATTTGGCCGGCGTAAACGAACCGGCAACGGATGAAGAGGCTATGGAGCTCTCTATGCGTGTTATCATTCCGTCCTATATGACCAGCGAATTAAAGGCGGCATTTCAGATTGGCTTTTTCCTGTATATCCCGTTTATGCTGATTGATATTGTGGTTTCTTCGACCTTGATGAGTATGGGTATGATTATGCTTCCGCCTGCGATGATATCCATGCCGTTTAAGCTTTTGCTGTTTATCACAGTGGATGGCTGGCAGCTTTTGTTTTCTACGCTGGCGCAGAGCTTCCGATAGCACATGGGAGGAGGTTGAGCGTTGGATCAGAACCAGATTATTGATATTCTACGGGAGGGGATATGGGTTGCACTCAAAATTGGCGGACCGATGCTGATTGCCAGTATGGCGGTTGGTGTTCTGGTGGCAATTTTTCAGGCAGCAACACAGATTCACGAACAAACGCTGGCTTTCATTCCCAAGCTTTTGTTAATCATTGCGTTTCTCCTCCTTGCAGGCACTTGGATGCTCGATACAGTGCAGGATTTTACCAGGATGATATTTACCCAAATGATTGCTTGAAAGGAAGGGGACAGCGAGCACAATGATAGATTATGCACAACTGACGCTGTTCCTTTTTATTCTGATGCGTATGACCGGATTTATGGTGTTCAACCCATTACTGGGCGGCCGATCCGGTGTTCCTAGCTTGGTGAAGGCGGGGGCAAGCTTGATGCTGGCCGTGGCAGTATATTCTTTAACCGATCTTCCGTTGCCTACAGTACCAACGACAGTAATTGAATTTGCTGTTCGTTCTCTGCTTGAGCTTGCATTAGGATATTTGGTTGCTTTGCTGGTCCACTTCTTTTTTTATGTGGTTCTACAGGCTGGCCAGATGATTGATGCGCAAATGGGCATGAATATGTCGGAGACTTATGATCCTGCGATGGGAACCAATGTCTCGATGACAGGTACGCTACTCAACATCATGATGGCACTGTTGTTTTTTGTGGCGGGAGGACATATCACCCTGCTTCGTATCCTCCTTAACTCCGGCCAGATAATTCCTTATGGAGGCGTCTCGTTCGGCACATCGGCATCCACCTATATGCTGGAAATGTTTGCATCCTGTGCCGTTCTGGCAATGAAGTTGTGTTTACCAATCCTGGCGGCTGAGATCATTGGTCAGTTGGGAATGGGTATTTTGATGAAAGTAATTCCTCAAATCAATGTTTTTGCAATCAATTTTGAGTTGAAAATCATTTTGGGGATGGCTATGGTGATACTGCTTTTGCCGCTCATGGGCGAATTTGTTCTTGGGCTGGAAAAACAGATGTTGGTTGCCATCGAGCAAGCTGTAAAAGTGGTTGCAGGTGGTTAGGTAGGCCCAAAGGGGGGAATCAAGCATGCCGGGCGGATCGGGCGAAAAAACAGAAAAAGCCACACCAAAAAAGCGACGTGACGAGCGAAAAAAAGGTAACGTCATGATGAGTCAGGATGTCGTGGCGGTGGCGACGCTGTTTGCAAGCTATGCTGCGCTGCGGTTTGGACTCTCTCTTATGGTAGATGCGATGACCGGATTTTTCCGATATTGTATCGGCTTGGTTGGCAGCGTATCGACCGACGGCGCGAGCGCCATTGCGACTGAACTGAGCAGCAAATCTATTATGGCGTTGGCGCAGTCGGTTGCTATTCCGCTGATAGCGACGGTACTGGCGGCTGTAATTGCAACCTTCGCACAGACTAAGCTGCTGGTCTCATTTGAATCCTTGAAGCCACAATTCAGCCGGATGAACCCATTGCAGGGCATTAAACGGTTGTTTTCGTTGAAAAGTATTATTGAGTCGCTCAAGGGCGTGCTGAAGATCACAATCCTTCTGGTTTTGATCTATAGGTTTGTCAGCGGATCGCTTCTGGTTTTTTCACGCTATATGAGCAGTGATATCGGTGTTGCGCTGGCCTCGATGCGTGATCTGGGTTTTAAGCTGATTTTGGAGGTTGGTGTTGCATTTCTGGTCCTTTCTTTCTTTGACTACTTGTATCAATGGTGGGAATTTGAGCGTCAGCTCAAAATGTCCAAGCAGGAAATCAAGGAAGAGTATAAGCAGACCGAAGGCGACCCGAAGATTAAGGGAAAAATTAAAGAAGCGCAGCGCAAGATGGCACAGTCCCGCATGATGCAGGCTGTCCCCGGCGCGGATGTCGTTATTCGTAACCCGACACACTTTGCGGTTGCGCTCAGATATAAACCGGGGCAGGATGCCGCGCCAGTGGTGGTGGCCAAGGGGCAGGATGAGTTGGCGCTCCGCATTGTCGCGGTGGCAGAAGAAAACGGCGTGTCTGTGATCGAGAACAGACCGCTGGCACGTGCATTATACGCATCCGTTGAGATTGGACATTTGATTCCGGCCGATCAATACGGTCCGGTTGCTGAAATTTTAGTTTATGTTTACAAGCTTAATAAGCGGAGTTTTCCGCAATAATTTTGAAACTAGTATGGAAATGGTGGAGTTATGAAACGACTTTTTGACAACGTAATATCGGTGTTTGTCGTGGTCATCGTGTTGTTCCTGTTGATCCCTCTTCCGCCGTTTCTGTTGGACGTATTTTTTATCATCAATATTGCTCTGGCGCTGATTATTCTGTTGATCACCATGAATATCCACGAGCCGCTGGAATTTTCAATTTTCCCATCGATCCTGTTGATTACAACGCTGTTCCGACTGGGACTGAACGTATCTTCCACACGCTTGATCCTTTCTAATGGAGGTCAAGCAGGTCAAGTTATTCAGGTATTTGGTGAATTTGTTATCCAAGGCAATGTGGTTATCGGTGTCATCATCTTCCTGATTATCGTGTTGATGCAGTTCATTGTTATCACTAAGGGAGCGGAGCGCGTTGCTGAGGTTGCAGCCCGCTTTACGCTTGATTCCATGCCCGGAAAGCAGATGGCTATCGATGCTGATTTGTCTTCCGGCCTGATCAATGAGCAGGAAGCCAAGGTTAGACGATATAAGGTGCAGCGCGAAGCGGACTTCTACGGCGCAATGGACGGTGCAACGAAGATCGTCAAGGGCGACGCGATCATGTCAATCATCATCACGTCGATAAACTTTATCGCAGGTTCTATCATCGGCATTGTTCAGTCGGGTATGGAACTGAGCGAGGTACTGAGCGTCTATTCGATTGCAACGATCGGTGACGGCCTTGTCTCGCAGTTGCCAGCACTGATGATTTCTACTGCTACTGGTATGATCGTTACCCGAGCAGTGTCTGAGGGCAGCTTGAATAACGATGTTATTAAGCAGTTCCTTGCGCAGCCGCAGGCTCTGATGATCGCCGGCTTGATTCTGGGCGTATTTGCAATTTTCCCCGGTACGCCCCATATTCAGCTTTTATTGATTGCCGCAGTGTTGCTGATTGTCAGCCGTCGTGTGGCACAGCAAATGGAGGCAGTAGAAAAGCAAAAAGAAGAATTGCCTGCTGCGCAGGAAGCCGCCCGAAAACAGGCGGAAGCACAGCAAAGCGAGATGGATTACTATAAGGACGTTAACAATATTTATTCTCTGATTAACGTCGAGCCGATAGAGATGGAGTTTGGCTATAGCCTGATTCCGTTGGTCGATGAGTCACGCGGCGGCAAGCTCATTAGCCGAATTGTCATTTTCCGACGGCAATATGCGCAGGATATGGGCTTTGTGGTACCGTCTATTCGTCTGCGTGATGCCTCGATGCTGGGCACCAACCAGTATATTATCAAAATTAAGGGTGAAGAAGTCGCCCGCGGTGAAATTCTACTCGACTATTTCCTTGCGTTGGAGCCGGCTAATCCAGCGGGTGATATTGAGGGTATTGAGACTATTGAACCGGCATATGGTATTCCTTCGCGGTGGATTTTGCCGGAAAACAAGGAAATGGCCGAAATTTACGGCTATACGGTTATTGATCCGCTGTCTGTTATGCTGACACACTTGTCTGAAACCGTAAAGAAGCACACCTATGAATTGCTCAACCGTGCAGAGACCATTCAGCTGGTAGAAAACCTCAAGCGTTCGGCGCCACAGCTGGTGGAAGAAGCATTCCCCAATGTGGTATCCTACGCTATGCTTGAGAAAATTCTCTGCAATCTGCTGAAGGAAGGTATTCCGATCAAGGATATGGGCACAATTGTGGAGACCACGGTCGACGCATTGTCGATCACCCACGACATTGACCTGATTACGGAGAGTGTGCGTGCGCAGCTCAAGCGAACCATTACGCATCGCTTCTGTGAGGATGGTCGACTCAGCGTTATTACGTTGGATGCGGAGGTGGAGAAAAAGATTGTTGCCAGCCTGACCAAAAATGATCAGGGAGTGTATCTTGCATTGGGACCGGATTTGATGCAAAAACTGCTGTCGCAGTTGAACGAGCATCTCAAAAAGTTCTCAGAGCTCTCGCAAAAACCGATTTTGCTCACCAGTCATATTATCCGTATCTATTTAAGCCGCCTGCTCGAGCAATTTTATCCAGACCTTACTGTGCTATCCTTTAACGAGGTGATTACAAGCGTACAGATACAGGCGCTGGGCAACATTACACTTTCGTAACGATATGATTTAGAGTGAGGGGGGAAACGCCTTGGAATCACAACAGAGATGGGAGAATATGACGAATGAGGCGCTTCTCACAGAATATAAGCAAAGCGGAGATCAGGAACTGAAAAAAATCCTCGTGATGCGATACTCCTATCTTGTAAAAAATGTTGCATTGAAGCTGCGCGGGGTTTATTTAAGCTTCGCGCAGGTCGATGATATGATTAACGAGGGAATTATCCTTCTGATGGGTGCATTGGATAAATTTGATTTAAGTCAAAATGTCAAGTTTGAAACCTATGTGTCCAAACGGTTGCGTGGTATGATTATCGACTTGGCTCGTAGGCAGGATTGGCTGCCTCGGTCGGTTCGCAAGCGTATGCGCGAGATTGATACGGCTAACAGCGAATTATTTACCCGGCTTGGTCGCGTACCGACCGATAAGGAAATTGCCGAGCACATGGGTCTGACCGAGACGCGTTATCAGGAGGAACTGGCTAAGACGGCTCTGTGCAACGTTTTGTCGCTGGATATGCTTCTGGATGAGCGGGATTCGGATGTGCCAACCAAGCATTTACCGCAGTCCGATGTAGATGCACAGCCCGAGGAGAATTATCAGAAAAAAGAGCTGTACGCAGAACTGAAGCGAAGCATTAGCGAATTACGGGAAAAGGAACAACTTGTCTTGTCCCTATATTATCAAAAGTCCTTTCAGATGAAGGAAATTGCGCAAGTACTCGGCGTAAGCGAACCGCGCGTATCACAGATACATTCCAATGCGATCCGCAAATTACGCACCTCAATGCAAAAATATATATACGGTACATAAAGCAGAGGAGATTGAGGATATGTTTAAAGGGTTTTACGATTTGAGTTCCGCAATGCTGACACAGACCAGAAATCTGGATGTTGTGGGCAACAACATGAGTAATACGGCAACGGCGGGCTATAAGGCTGACCGGTATGCGGACACGACTTTCGATGAAGTGATGCGTAGCCAGATTGGTAACAAGCAAAAGAATCCGCAGGAACTGGGAACGACAACCAGCTACATCACCGCATTGGATGAGGTATATACCGACCATTCTCAGGGGGCTTTGCAATCCACGGGACTACCTTTGGATTTTGGTCTGGAAGGGGATGGCTATTTTGCCATTCAGACGGATGCCGGACGGGTGTATACCCGCAACGGATCGTTTATGCTGGATGATCAGGGATATCTGGCTCTGGCCGGACAAGGCCGCGTGCTTGGGCGTGATGGACAACAGATTTATATGGGAACAGATAAGATCAAAGCTTCGGCCGATGGGACCATTTCCACAGAGGCTGGTCAGGTATTGGGCCAGCTTGGTGTTTTCACCTTTGCTGATCCGGCGCAGGATTTGCAGAAGACAGGAGAAGGCATGTTCACCGCTGCCGGACAGCCGCAGTTGGCGATTGATACGGTGGTACACCATGAGATGATTGAACGTGCCAATACCGATCTGGTACAGCAAATGACGGAAATGATTACCTGTCAGCGTGCGCTGCAAAGCGCGTCGCAGCTGAGCAAGATGTACGATCAGATCATGTCGAAAACGGCGACCGAATTGGGCCGCGTATAATGGGGAAAGGAGTCAATCCAGATGAACCAATCTTTCTATGCTGCGGCCGTTGCGGCATCACAGCAGCAGCAAAGGCTTAATGTTACAGCGAACAATTTGGCCAACGTTAATACCGTTGGCTTCAAGTCGGAGCAAGCCAACTTCTCTGATTTGCTGTACCGTAATTGGATCGGGCCGGATGATGCGCAGTTGCCTCGCGGTTCGGGTAGCCGCATGATTCAAACGACAACTGATTTTGCAGAAGGCGCATTGATGGCGCGGCAGGGGGGCCAGAATTACGCCATCAATGGCAGCGGTTTTTTTGCGCTGCAAAATCCGCAAACAGGAGAAATTAGTTATACCCGTGCGGGTAATTTCCATTGGGGCAGTGTTGTGCAGGGCGATCAGGAAACCTTTTACCTTTGTGATCCCGATGGATATTATGTGTTAAACCAAAACCAGCAGCCTATAGCCTTGGGGCAGGATGCGGAAGGCGATTATCCGGTGGGTGTATTTGATTTTGCTAACACGGATAATATGCAGCATCTGGGCAGCAACCGTTTTGCACCAGTAGCAAAGAATGGTCCGGTGATGCCGGGAACGGGCAGAGCGATCCATGGCATGTTGGAAGCGTCTAATGCGGATGTTGGTACGGAATTTGCAAAAGTGATTGAGGCGCAGCGTTCATTTTCCTATGCTTTGAAGATGGTTCAGACACAGGATGAAATTGAGTCCACGATCAATGGATTGCGAAACGGTTAAAGGATGTGTGGTAGTTGGTATTAAAGAAATATGAGGAGATGAACTCCTTACAAATTGATGCGCTGCGTGAGATTGGTAGCATCGGAACCGGAAACGCTGCCACATCGCTGTCTAGTTTATTGGGGATTGAAGTACGTATTCCGCTGCCGGAAGTTCAAATTCTGGAATTTAACGCCGCGGTGGAAAAACTTGGTGGTTTTGAGACGATTTCTGCAGGAATCATGTCGGATTTGCGCGGTGAAATCAACGGCCTGATGCTGGCACTGTTCCAGCTGGATGCAATCAATCTGCTGCTTGGAAGAACCTTGGGCAAGCAAATTAATGATTACAGCGAATTAACTGAAATCGAAAATTCCGCTGTCATAGAAATTGGAAATATCTTGATTTCTACATTTATCAATGCGTTGTCCGAATTGTCGGGCGTCCGTATTACACCTTCTGTGCCGCAATTGTCAATTGACATGCAGGGTGCAATTATTACAGTGCCGATGGCGGCATATGGAAACCAGTCGGATTATATTATGCTGATTGGAGGAAGCTTTTTGGTGGAAGGAAAAGAGGTGCCGTGCAAGTTGCTGCTCGCACCTGATGTGCGGTCCCTGAACTATCTGTTGCATAAATTGGGGATATGTGAATGAATAAGCTGACTATTGGCATAGCGGATATGAAGATCGCCAGAAACGAAGGGGTGTTGATCACCTATGCGTTGGGGTCGTGCATCGGCATCTGCCTTTACGATCCCTTCATTCGTTTGGGTGCATTGGTACATATCATGCTACCAATCAATATGGAGACAAATCGGACTTCTCCGCTAAAATATGCGGATACAGGTATCCGCCTGACGTTAAGCAAAATGGAGCAAATGGGAGCACGGCGTGCCCGCATTGTTGCAAAGATTGCGGGCGGTGCAAAAATGTTTGATGTTGCTGGTAATGGCAGTCTGGGCAATATTGGACAACGCAACATTGACAGTGTGCATCATGTGCTGCAGCAGGAGCGTATCCGACTGTTGCGAGAGGATGTTGGCGGGTCAACCGCGCGCACCCTTTTGTTTGATGTAGCAACAGGAGAGGGCTGTATTAAAATATATGGCAAGGCGGAGCGTATTCTTTGATAGCGACTGAGAAGGAGTGAGACAAATGCAGACCAATGAACGCGGTAAGATATTGCTCGAATCCGGTACAAATGAGATCGAGATTATGCAGTTCACGATTGATGATAACTTGTATGGTATCAATGTGGCGAAGGTAAGAGAAATTATGATGAGTGCGCCCGTCAAGCCGATGCCGCATGCCCATCCCGCAGTAGAGGGTATCTTTAAGCCTCGTGATATTGTTCTGACCGTAGTGGATCTGCCGTATTATCTGACAGGAAAGCGGTCTGAGCCAGATCCGAAGCAACTGTTTATCGTAACAAACTTCAACAAGATGCACATTGCTTTTCGCGTGCATACGGTAGTGGGTATCAGCCGTATTTCGTGGACCGCAATTCAAAAGCCGGATAAGACCATTTCCGGTGGAGAAGAGGGCGTGGCAACCGGTATCGCGCAGTGCGATGACCAATTGGTTACCGTGTTGGATTTTGAGAAAATTGTGGCGGAGATTGCACCGGAAACCACCATTCAGATGCGTGAGATCGAAAAGATGGGGAACCGTGTGAACCGGGATTGTCCTATTTTGATTGCGGAGGATTCAATTTTACTCTCTCGCATGATTCAGGAAGCGCTCAATAAGGCAGGATATATGAACTTGACGATGTTTTCCAATGGACAGGAGCTGTGGGACTATATTAAGCCGTTGGCAGATGATCCGCAAACCTTGCCGAAGAAGGTGGCGATGGTAATTACGGATATTGAAATGCCAAGTATGGACGGACACCGCCTTACGAAGCTGATTAAGTCAAATAATGTGCTGAAACGGGTGCCGGTTATTATTTTCTCTTCACTTGTCACTGAGGAAATGCGAATTAAAGGAAAGCAGCTTGGTGCAGATGAGCAGTTGTCCAAACCGGAAATCGGCCATTTGGTAGATGTTATGGATGAACTACTGGAGCGTCAAGGCAGTAACATGAATTGAGAAAACGGGGGCGGCAACCATGGAAAGAAGCAGATTCATCGTAAGACAGGCCATTAAGGATGCGGATAACCGGATCCTTGGATATGAAATCAAATATTCCGGCAACGAAGCCTATGGCGGAGAAAGTGGAAACGATATTTCAGCAGCGGAAACGATTTATAATTTTTTGATGCAGAATTCAGAAAAGGCACTTCGTGACTCCTGCAATTTTATGACGTTTACCAGTTCTCTATTGGCGAAACGAACGCCACATCTGTTCAAAAGCAAGGATCTTGTGATTCAGATTGACGATAGCGTGATTATTCATCCGTTTGCTATGCATTTGGTGCAGCAGTATGTCAAAGAAGGTTATGAAATTGCTGCAAATGATTTTCAATTTATGCCGAGATATCTGGCGCTGATGGAGTATTTGGCGTACATCAAAATTGATTTGAACCAGATCAGTCAGGCATCGGCAGAAAACATTATGCGGGTAGCGCACAGCATGCACAAAAAAGTCATTGCGACCGGTATAGACACACAGGAATTGCGTGATATTGCGATTAGTCTGGGTGTTTATGGCATGCAGGGTACATATGTTGCTGATAAGATGGCCAATAAGGTACACCAGAGTACCTATCTGCGCAGCAATTTCTTCCGTCTGGTGGTTGCGGTCACAAGGGAAGAACCGGATATTCATGAGATTGAGCAGATTGTATCAACCGATGTTACGTTGTCATACAGCTTGCTGAAAATCGCTAACTCTGCATATTTTGCGCGCAGAACACAGACAACTTCCATTCAGCAGGCGATTGTGACACTTGGTTTGAGTCAGCTCAAGCGTTGGGTTTACCTGTTGAGCGCCGGGGAGCAGGATGAAGCGCATCTGAGCGATTCTGAGGAGTTTATCAAGATTTCCTTTATGCGCGCAAGTTTTGCAAGCGAGTTGCAAAAATATGTGAAGAAACCTGTGCTGACGCGCTCTGAGGCGTCTTTGCTCGGTATGTTCTCGACATTGGAGTATTTGATCGATGCGCCGATGGAAGAAATCATTGCAGATATTCCGATGGTGGATGAACTGAAGAATGCGTTGCTTCATCATGAAGGGCAAGGCGGCTTGCTGTTGGAACTGGTTGTCAGCTATGAAAAAGCCGATTGGAAGAAAATTACCGAAGATGCGGAATTGCTTGGTATTCCATCCGCTCAGCTTTCGACCATCTATTTTAACTGCATGGAAGAGGTCAACCGAATTTGGGATCAGATGCTGAATCCCCCTCCGTCGGCAAAACAAGAGACTGCACAGGAGCAGCCTACGGAACAGAAGTAAGTTAGAGCGGAAACATTGTAAGATGATTGCAGTGATAACGGCGGCAAGGAAGCCAAAACAGCCTTGCCGTCGTATTTCAAATCTATTTTGTTGCATATCTGAAATCGCAAAGGAAATAGCCTCATGATAGAGT
Source organism: Candidatus Agathobaculum pullicola (assembly GCF_052117205.1). Lineage (NCBI taxonomy): Bacteria > Bacillati > Bacillota > Clostridia > Eubacteriales > Butyricicoccaceae > Agathobaculum > Candidatus Agathobaculum pullicola. Next base: position 97,285 of record NZ_JBQKJP010000005.1, read on the forward strand.
TACCCAATGAAGATTTATATGAAGTTATCATCCGTTCATTGAATCGTGTCAATGATCTGCTGGTAGGTCATGGCGAAAGAGTCGCTTATAGTGTAATGCGCCTTTTAGAACAGGATGGACGTTTTTCAGAAGAAGAAATCAGTAAGATTGTATGGACAGTATTGTTCCACGACATTGGAAATTTCCGTAAAACGGATACTTGGAATCTAGTGCAGCTGGAAAACGATCAGGATTATTCGCATGCAATCTATGGCTTTTTGTTCCTCAAGACCTTTTTTCCGTTTTCGCAGTACGCGACAATCGTTCGATACCACCATTCCACAGATGCAGAAATTGAGAATGCCTGCATTGAGCAAAAGTTAAAATGGGTGGTTAAATGCCTACGCATTGTGGATGCGTCCGATCTGTATTTTGTCAATAACGGGCGGAAAGATATCGATAAGGCCTATACTTATTTCCAGAATCTATCGCGTAGATTGTTCCCGGCCGGATTACCAATAGGGAGCACAGATTTCTCCGTGATGTGCGATATGGATACGATACACTATCGTTTGTTGGAGCGAATTAAACGTCAAGTGCTTTCCAGTGGGGAAAAGGAAGCACTGCTGCGCACATTGGTTTGCTCCATGGACTTCCGAAGCCATTATACAGCGTTGCATTGCTCTATGATGGTACGAGCCAGTGATATGTTGGCAGACTGCTTTGAATTGGAACCAAAAGTTAAAAATGAAATTCATATTGGTGCAATTTTGCATGATTTGGGAAAAATAGCAATCCCGATTGAGATATTGGAATCTCCTGGAAAATTAGATGGCCGTTTGTGGGAGATTATGAAATCTCATGTCATGATTACGGAGGATATTCTGAAGGGATGCGTCAGTGACGAAATTTTGCAAATTGCCATTCGTCATCATGAAACGTTGGATGGCTCAGGGTATCCGCGTGGCATCAGTGGGGAAGAGTTGACATTGCCGCAGCGTATCGTAGCGGTCGGTGATATTGTCAGCGCGCTGTCGGAGGAAAGAAGCTATAAGCAGGCATTTCCATTGCATGAAGTGATGAATATTCTCGGTCAAATGTGTCATGCAGGAAAAATTTGTCCCAGAGTAATGAAAATGCTGGAGGATCACTCCGATTCCATCTATCATGCGGTGTTGGAGGAAGGATTGCGTACAGCAGAGGCGTTTGAGCAAATCTACGCCAAGTATTATGAATTCACGCAGTCGAGTATGCAATAAATTTTTCACAGATAGGATAAGATGGAGACAAATTTATAGATTTGTGATATAATAATGGTATTATCAAGGTTATATGGAAAATAATCTGTGAAAGAGAGAGAAGGTTGAGCATGGCTTTTCCGTGGGAGTTCTTTGAAGAACTTGGAGAAATGGTATATGTTTCTGATCTCGAAACCGATACGTTGGTGTATATGAATGCAAACCTGCGAAATGTATTGGGATACCAGTCCCGCGAAGAATATGTGGGGAAGAAGTGCTACAATATTCTTCAAGGGTATGATTCACAGTGCCCTTTTTGTAACAATGCGGAACTTGAGCCGGGAAAATGTCTCACATGGGCCCGTGAAAATTTTATTTTGAACAGAAAGTTTCTGGCAAAGGATAGTGTGGTTTGCCAAGAAGGAAAAAAGTATCGGATAGAAGTTGCAATTGATATGGATTCGGTGGGAACAAATCAACTGCAGTCTTTGCCTTCGCGTGTCATTGAAATTTTTAACGGTTGTTTGCAGCGGATGATTGCAACGACCAGTCCGGATGTGGCCATAGACAATGTGTTATCGTATATGGGCGAAAACTTGTTATGCGATCGGGCCTATGTTTTTCAATGGAATCATTCGGACAGGATGTGTAATGTCCATGAATGGTGTGCAGAGGGCGTAGTACCGCAAAAGAAAATTTTGCAGAACGAGTCTGTGGACAGTATCCAATGGCTTTTTCCGATATTGGAAAAGGAAAAAGTAATAATCATTGATGATGTAGCGCAGATTAGAAAGCAATATCCTGCTTCATATGCTTTTTTAAAGTCTCAGGATATATCCTCGTTTGCCGTAGGGCCAATCAAACGAGATGGTGAAATCATCGGGTTTGTTGGTGTAGATAAGCCGGATACACGTATGTTGCCGGTAATCAAGTCGGTGCTGGAAGTAATTGGCTACTTTGTGCTTTCATTGCTGAAAGGGCGGGAACGGATTGAGTATCTGGAGAAAACAGGGCTTCGTGACCCGCTAACCGGTGCTTTTAATCGAAATGCGCTCGTTGAATATGATCGGCAGTCAATCATCGCTCCGGTTGGTGTGATTTATTGTGATATTACCGACCTGAAAAAGCTTAATGATGCCTTTGGCCCTGTGAAAGGCGATCAGATAATACGGCATTGCTACGAGCTGATTCATAGAGCATTGGATACCGACTTAATTTACCGAACCGGTGGCGATGAGTTTGTAGTATTGTGCCCAGAGTGCGAACAAAGCAAATTTAATGAAAAAGTGCGGCGATTAAGGCGGATGATTCATAAGGATGAATACCACATTGCGATTGGTTATGCGTGGTCGGATCAGCAGCCGCTGCAATTTGATGAATTAATCGCAACAGCAGACCACATGATGTATGAGAACAAACAAAATTATTACGCGTGGAAGAACATGGTGCATGATACAAACCAAGGCTATGGCGTGACCAAAGATGTGGAACATCCAGATCGACCCAAAAGTCAGTTCCGAAAATTTCTGGAAAACACCTACTATGATATGGAAATGGTGTTTGAATCCATTGCGCAGCATAATTTGTCAAGCTATTTTTATTTTGGCGATATGCAAAAGGATTTGTTCTATATCTCTGATAACATGCGAGACGATTTCGGCTTTGAAAGCAATGTTGTTCCCGGTTTGTTCCGGGCATGGTCGCGACGGATTAGTACGCCGGAATTTCAGGACATCTTCTGGCAGGATGTTTCTGCCATGTTGCGTGAAAAGCGCACCTCGCATAATCTGAGATATCAGGTGCGTGATGTCCATGGAAATATCAAGTGGATTCAGTGCTATGGCATCATGAAATGGAGTCAAGATAAAAGCACGCCTTTGTTCTTTTCTGGACGTGTTTCGCATCAAGATAACGAATTTGTAATTGATCCCATTACCAATTTTCCGCGGGAAACCGCTGCTTTTGGCCAGTTGAATGAATTGCGGAAATCCGGGCAAAAAACACAGATTGTTGGCTTTAGCCTCAACAGCATTACAGAGATCAACAGTACAAAGGGACGTGCTTATGCCGATAGGCTGGTCAAGAATATTGCCCATCGGCTGACAGAAGAACTGTCATGGAAAATGACGTTCCACCGTTTGGAGGGTATGCGCTGCATGGCGGTGGTCAATCCGCTGTGTGTGGAAACAAATAAAGCGGTTGTCGAACAGATTCGTGACATCATAGAAGAGTGTTATGAGTCTATGGGAATCGCAATTCATCATGTATGCTCATTTGCGTTGATGGAGTATCCCTGTGAAGATTTGACGCCCGAAGATATGGTGGAGAATCTGGTTGCCTTAATTCGGATTGCCAAACAGGAGACCGATCGGTCGTTTATGGAATATTCCATAGAAAGCATCAAACGCATCCAGCAAATGTCGAATATGGCATTGGAACTTGAGCAAGATGTCCTTCATGATATGAATAACTTCCGGGTTGTGGTTCAGCCAGTGGTATCGGCCAAGGATGGCAGCGTCATTGGCGGTGAGACCCTGCTGCGTTGGACGTTCAAAGAGAAGGATGTTTCTCCAGCCGTCTTTATTCCGATTTTGGAAAAGGATAATATGATTCATATGGCCGGCCGTTGGGTTTTTGAGCAGGCGGCCCGAAGCTGTATGCAGATGATTGCGTATAATCCGGAATTCTATCTGACCTTTAACGTGAGCCTACATCAGCTTTCCGATACGGAACTTTTGAAATTCATGCAGCGGACCTTAGAAAAATATCAGTTGGATGGTTCTCATCTTGTGGTAGAGCTGACCGAAAGCTGTCTGGATGAGCAGCCGGAAATGTTGGAGCATTTTGTAAATGCCTGCAGCGCAATGGGTATGCGGATTGCGCTGGATGATTTCGGAAGCGGCTACTCTTCGTTACGTATGCTGCTGCAATATCCGTCCAGCATCATCAAGTTGGATCGTTCTTTGCTGCAGGAAATCACGGAGTCGGATCAGAAAATGCACTTTATCCGCAGTATCGTTTACGCTTGCCATCAATTTGGAAAGAAGGTATGTATGGAAGGGGTAGAGCGGACTGACCAGAATACCATTATCCGTGATACGGGCTGCGATATGATTCAAGGTTATTATTATTATCGTCCGATGGAATTAGCGGCGATATACAGCTTGCTCAGCGAAAAAACACATTGATATAGCTTATAAAAAACCCGACTGCCGGTTGTGCAGTCGGGTTTTTACGTTATAACTGCTCTAAATGCAGCGGATTATGGTGCTGTCAAGAATTATGCGCAAAAATGTTTGCAGGGTGCTGTCAAGAATTATGCGCAAAAATGTTTGCAGATTCTGGCTGAATGAGGTCAGCCGGCAATAGAGACGTCTTCCAGAGCCGCCTCCAAGTGCTTCATATTCATGTA